>JACMKO010000462.1 GCA_014380065.1 Leptolyngbya sp. ES-bin-22
AGGCTTGCAGTTGGGGCTTCCACCCAAACTCAGTGAGCGTTTTAACCAGATAACGACGGGCACGATCGCGATCGCTTGCCTGATACCGCTCAAAGTTCAATGCCTCAACGTGCTGAAAGAGGCGATCGGGATTTACTTGAGGCAGTGGCTGTTGGGTAGAAAGGATTTGGGGTGTAGGAGATGGGGTGTAGGAGGAAGGGACTGAAAGCGGTTGAGAGGAAGATAAATTGCAGCCAGTCATAACGATTAACGCGATCGCCACGAACAGTCCTAAACCTACTTGCTTTGCTGATGTCTTTTTCATGCGGTGGCTTGGTGTCGTTTTAGTGGAACACCAACGTGCTTAAAACCATTAGATTGAGTAGAGCCGTTACGAGTGCCCCTAGAACAATGCCTTTAACAAGGTTCCATTTGCGTGATCGCGTGGCGAAATACAGTAGCGGAGCAAGGTACAGGGTTTGCGCGATACCGATGAACATGCCGATCGCCCCGATTATATCGATGTGTATCAGCGTCGGTCGTACAGGATTTCCAGGCGTGTAGTATGACGCATAGATTAAAATGCCAGCGCACGCAACGACTACGTTGAATCCAAGTGTTAGAAGCGCAACAATAACCCCTCTAACGCTGTTCTCTTGCATGGATTTGCTTTTTCCACATTGGTTTATTTCCACATTGGTTTAAGAGTCTAACGGTTTCCTAAATTCCGCCATGCTCCACGACAAAGACGTTGGAGTACAGGCACGCTGTAACTTGCTGCCCTTGTTGGGTTACAGACAGGTAGCGTAGCGCATCCTGAATGTAGGGATAAACCCCTTTCCAGTAAAACTGAGGGTAGCTTTGACGGAGATCTCCCGGCGTTTTGTAGCCGAGTGCTTTGTTGACACCCGTTTCTTCAAACTCGTAGAACAGTCGTGCAATTTTTTGGAGATACCGTGGATCGCTGAGTTGCCCAATCAGGTCAGCCGCCCGCACCAAACCAGGATAGTTGATCGTGTCTTTGTGGTCTTCGGCAGCAGGAACAGGGAAGCGGGTTAGTTCAATATTGCGCTTGATACATTCAGTGTCGAGTAAGCGGTGCCCGCCAAAGCGTTCATCAATGAAGAGTTTGCCCCGATCGACATGATAGGGAGTCAGGCTGGCATCCGTGGCACCAGTCGGCAACGCGATCATGGTGTCGGCAATGCCCGTGGCGCAATCGTTGTCGCGATCGTCCCGGCAGACACCGCGAACGTAGCCAATGTCATGACAAACCAGCGAGATGACGAAATGCAGCCAGTCTTCCGGTGTCACACCACCTTCGCGGATGTGCTTACCGCGCAAAATTTCTTGCCCTACCAGCGTTACCAAAATGGTGTGCTCAATATCGTGATAGAGCGCATCGCTATTGGCAATATTTTCCAGCGCCATGCTGCCTGCCCAGGCAATGATATCGGCATAGTCAGCTTTGAGGTTGCCGTAGGTACGTTGATAGCCTGCCTTAATCTGCTGCACAAACGCACCTGTCAGAATCTCAGTCGCATTGAACATTTTCAAATCCTCCATCCCGCCCGTTGTTACGGACATTGGATCAGCGTTTCATGTTTCTACTATGCCTCGATCGCCCGCTTACTGAGGTGATACTCAGAGAGCATGAGCGTGATTATGCTGTGGAGAAGCAGTGATCGCGATCGGGCACAGCGATGATCAGACGCTGACTAAGATTAAGCAAGTGTAAAAAGTCGCCAAAGGCATAGTAGGGGAGCGATCGTGCATACTAAACACGGATGATAAAGTGATGGCATGATCGAGCATGACCGCCTGTTCAAAGAACTCCTCTCCACCTTTTTTGTCGAGTTTCTGGATCTGTTTTTGCCAGACATTGCAGCCTCGATCGAGCACGATTCAGTCCGGTTTTTACCCCAGGAATACTTTGCCGATTTGACAACTGGCGAAGATAAAGTGGTCGATTTGCTCGTCGAGGTGCAACAAGCTGGGGTAGAAACTGCTTTCTTAGTTCACGTTGAAGCACAGTCTTCCGTGGAACAGGCGTTTGCACGGCGGATGTTTTTCTACTTCGCTCGCTTGCACCAGAAGTATTTGCAGCGTATTTACCCGATCGTCGTATTCTCGTTCGACGAGCCGCAGCGCCAGGAACCTTGCACCTACACCGTCGAGTTTCCGCACCGCACAATTCTAGAGTTCAACTTTGAGGCAATTCAGTTGAATCGGTTGCACTGGCGGGACTATCTCAATCAAGGCAACCCTGTTGCAGCAGCACTCATGGCAAAAATGCAAATTGCGGTAGAAGACCGCCCTAAAGTGAAAGCAGAATGTTTACGTCTGATTGCAACCTTGCAGTTAGACACAGCCCGCTCGCGCCTACTGTCAGGGTTTGTAGACACCTATTTGCGGTTGAACGAACCAGAGACACAGGTGTTTCAGGCAGAGCTTGGTAGACTAGAGCCACCAGAGCGAGAGAATATTATGGAGATTGTCACCAGTTGGATGGAGCAGGGCATTGAGCAAGGGATTGAACGAGAACGATCGCTTATCCTCCGCCAACTCACCCGTAAAGTTGGAACGTTGCCGGATGCCGTGCGATCGCGCGTTGAGGCACTCGCCATTACCCAACTGGAGTCGTTAGGAGAAGCGTTACTAGATTTCTCTAGCCTGTCTGATTTAGAGGTGTGGTTGGCAGAAAACGCTGAAGCATAAGGGCGATAGCCATCCAATGCCGTTTACCTCAACCAGCCGTTGCTTTATCGATCTGTTCTACCTCTGCGTTAGAAAGGTCGATCGATGCGGCTGTAACCGAATCTTCGATACTTTCTGGCTTACTGGCTCCAGGAATCGGTATCACGCTGGATGATTTTGCCCGCAGCCATGCTAGGACGATGCTGTAAACAGACACACTCTTTGCTTGAGCCAGTTGCACGATCGCCTCAATCGCTTTAATTTGGCTAAACCGCCGACTGCCGCCCAAAGGACTCCAGGGTAATAAGGTCAGCCCTTCGCGATCGCAGTACTCCAGCACACCATCTGCTTCTGGGTTACGGTGCCAGGGGTTG
>JACMKO010000463.1 GCA_014380065.1 Leptolyngbya sp. ES-bin-22
CAATCGAAGCTCGATCGATGGCTGCAAGAGGCTCTATCAAGTAGCGAGTAAAGCGTTTCTGTTTCTCACAGCGCAAGTTGATATCTACTTAAAGGTGATTGAGACGACACAGCAGCAAATCCAATTTCGGCTGGAGTCAGGTAGCTTTCATGATTTTGCGGCTGATTTAACGCTGGAAGACTATGGTGACGGTACGCTGCTAACCTATGCTGTGCAGGCAACTCCGACGATTCCTGTGCCGTCTGTATTGATTCAACAGGCGATTCAGATGGATCTGCCAAACAACCTGCGCACAATGCGGCAAGTCCTTTGTCGATCGATGCCTTAAGTCACGGATGTACTGAAACTCCACCTAGTAAAGCACTTGTCGTAGTCACTCCACTGATGCGTGCGCTGAAAGATATTTGATTGAACGAGCGACTGCTGCTGCCTTTACACCTTACTGCCCATTCGCTTAGCACACCGACTTGCTAAAGAGAAAAGGTAATTTCGATTACTTAACCTTTTCTTTACTGATGCGCGGTAGCGTTAGGGCAGATGTGTTAAGTTGCAGGATTTATGATTCCTTCTCTAAAAGCAGCCCGTTGGGCATTTTCGGCTTCAGCGATCGCCCTTGTAGCAGGTTTGGCAGCCTGCGCTCCACAGACTACGACAACCACGCCTCCCAGTGAGAACACCAGCGCTAGTCCTGCTGCATCCTCTGCTGCTAGCGGCGGTGCTGTTTCAATCAGTGGTGCTGGTGCAACTGCCCCTAACCCGCTGTATCAGCGTTGGTTTCAGGAATACAACAAAACCAATCCTAACATTCAAATTAGCTACGACTCTGTAGGCAGCGGTGCTGGTGTCAAGCGGTTTTTAGACCAAACAGTTGATTTCGCTGCTAGCGATGATCCACTCAAAGACGCTGATCGAGCGAAAGTTCCGGCTGATCGCGGTAAAGCCGTTCAGATTCCTTCAACTGGATTGTTTGTCGTGATGGCATACAACCTGGATGGTGTGGACAAGCTCCAGCTCTCGCGCGCATCTCTGTGCGGGATTGTCGATGGCACGATCAAAACCTGGAACGATCCTAAGATTGCGAAAGATAACTCAGGGGCTAAACTGCCCAGTACTCCGATTACCTTTGTTCACCGCTCGGATGGTAGTGGTACAACGGCCATCTTCACCAACCATATCGAAAAAGCGTGCCCAAACTGGAAAGCGGGCTCTGGCAAGACCATTGAGTGGCCCGTTGGTACCGGTGGTAAAGGGAGCGAGGGTGTCACTGCTCAGGTTCAGCAAACAAAGGGCGCGATTGGGTATACCGAGTATTCCTACGCGAACGAAAACAAACTGAAGATGGCAGCTTTACAGAACAAGGCAGGCGAGTTTATCGTCCCTGCGCCAGACGCAGCCGCCAAAGCGCTTGATGGTGCGACAGTTCCTACTGACTTTGCCGTCAAGGTTCCCGATCCTGACCAAAAGGGAGCTTACCCGATCGTTAGCTTGACCTATTTGCTGCTGTACGAAAGCCCCAAAGACCCCGCAAAGGCAAAGGCGATCAACGACTTTGTGAAGTGGGCGTTAACAGATGGCAAGCAGTATGCTACCGAACTTGGCTATATCCCTCTGCCTGACCCCATCACAACCAAGGTGACAGGAGCCGTGGATACGATTAAGGTTAGCGCTGCTAAGTAGTTAGGTTGTTCGATTCAAGTGACTTTGATTCGACCTAACGCACTGGTTGGCTATGTGTAGGAGCGCTGATGTCTCGGTCTAGATCATGCTATCGACAGAGACATCAGCCTTCTTAATCCATAAAGAGTTTGTTCTAAGGTTCCTTCTTACATCCAGATCGTTTAGCGTCTTTGCAATTAATTACTTATGGCTTCAACAAATCAGCCTTCCCCCATGTCCTGGCAGCGCTCCCAAACATCGCGCTGGGTTGACAAAGGTTTTGTTTGGCTTACAGCAGCCTTTGGCATAGGGGTTGCTTTAGTGCTTCTCTTTATTGCTGCTGAGGTTGCACGAGATGCTGCTCCGGCAATCCAAAAGTTTGGTGCTGGTTTTTTGGTGACCAGTCGTTGGAGCGTCAATGATGAAATCTTCGGCGCACTGACTCAGATTTATGGAACACTGGTTACGTCATTTATTGCGCTGCTGCTTGCAGTACCGATCGGCATTGGCGTTGCCCTCTTTCTGAGCGAAGACTTTTTACCGCCCCGTGTGCAGCAGCCGATCGTCTTTCTCGTGGAGCTGCTGGCTGCGATCCCCAGCGTGGTGTATGGGCTATGGGCAATTTTTGTGCTAATTCCCATCTTGACTCCGATCGGTGGTTTCCTTAATAGCACCTTAGGATGGATTCCCATCTTTAGTACTGCACCCTCTGGTCCGGGCATCTACGTCGCTGGTATCATCCTTTCGATTATGATCCTGCCCATCATTGCTGCGATCTCCCGCGATGCACTAACATCGGTGCCCGCAGAACTGCGACAGGCTGCTTATGGCTTGGGTGCAACCCGTTGGGAGACTATCTTTCAGATTATGCTGCCTGCTGCTTTTTCTGGCATTGTCGGCGGCATCATGCTGGCGCTAGGGAGAGCGATGGGCGAGACGATGGCAGTGACGATGGTGATTGGTAACTCTGACACGATTAAGTCAGCCTCAATTCTGTCTCAAGGCTCCACGGTGGCTTCGCTGCTGGCGAACCAATTTGCTGAGGCAGGTGGGCTACAGGTTGCCTCCCTGATGTACGCAGCGCTTGTGCTGTTTTTCTTGACGCTGGTGGTGAACGTGTTAGCTGAAATTATTGTTCGTCGGTTTAGCTTGAAGCTCTAGTTTTTGACTGAGGAAAGCACTGAAGGGTTATTTGACTAAAGCTCACGCCGCTTTGAGCGTGGAATCTGGTAACACCCGTTTAGTTATTTGGAATGAAGAAAAGGTTGAGATGACGAATCCAGACTTGACGGCTACCCCTTCAGTAGAGCGCGACATGAAGCGCTCTCCGAACTCGCCCCGGACGTTGTTTTCGTCCCTGATGACCGCTGTTGCCTACGCGTGTGCTGTCATCGCGTTGATTCCGCTAGTAGCGGTACTTTCTTACGTGCTCATCAACGGCTTTGCACGGTTGGGTCCCGCGCTATTTGTCCAACTTCCGCCAGCTCCTGGTTTAACAGGGGGTGGCTTTGGCAATGCCTTCCTCGGCACCCTCACTACAGTGGGTATTTCTGCTGCCCTCAGCATTCCGTTTGGCGTGATGGCTGCAATCTACCTCTCAGAATATGCTAGAGGCACGAAACTGGCAGACGTGATCGACTTTTTCACGAATGTTTTGAGTGGTGTACCGTCGATCGTCGTTGGTGCTTTTGCCTACTCGTTGGTGGTGTTGGCAACGGGTCGTTTCTCAGCGGTAGCTGGCGGTTTTGCACTGTCGGTGCTGATGCTGCCGACGATCGTGCGCACATCGGCAGAAGCGTTGGAGGCAGTGTCAAATGACTATCGGCAGGCAGCCGTTGGGCTGGGAGCCACGCGGATTCAAACAACGTTGAAGATTGTCTTACCAGCAGCGATTCCATCGATTTTGACCGGGGTGATGTTGGCCATTGCTCGTGCGGCTGGTGAAACAGCGCCTGTTCTCTTTACTGCCTCGTTTAGCCGCTACTGGAATTCGGGCTTGAGCCTGAACCCACTGAATGTTAATCCTGCTACGTACTTCACGAACGGCATCTGGGAACCAACCGCTACAATGTCAAGATTGGTGTTTGACTTTGCAACGGCCCCTTACAAAAACCAGCAGGAGCTTGCATGGGCGGGTTCGCTGGTACTTGTGGCATTGGTTCTAGTGACAAGTATTCTCTCACGGTGGATTACAAGTCGGCGTAAGTAGTAACCTAACACGCTAAGGGCGATCGCTGGCTGTCGGGAGATCATTAGCGTGCTGGACAAGATAGGATCGCAAGCCTCTAAACTTCCTATCCGTTTTGACACCGCTCAGAGCAATTAATTTTAGTGACTTTAAGTCTTGTTGAACGGTAACCACTCACCCCTTTAGACCTATGACGACGAATATCCAAAGCACCGCTCGCCAAACTGAAACGGTTTTTCGGACTGAAAATCTCAATATCTATTACGGTAGTTTTTTGGCAGTGAAGGATGTCTCGATCGAGATTCCAAAGCACAGTATTACTGCCTTCATTGGTCCTTCTGGCTGTGGTAAAAGTACCGTCATTCGCTGCTTTAACCGACTGAATGATCTGATTAAGATCTTTCATATCGACGGTAAAATTTTCTATCGTGATCAAGATCTGTATGCTCCAGAAATTGATCCAGTGGAAGTGCGGCGGCAAATTGGCATGGTGTTTCAGAAGCCCAACCCCTTTCCCAAGTCCATTTATGAGAACATCGCTTTTGGTCCTCGGTTAGTTGGCTACAAGGGCGACATGGACGAACTGGTGGAGCGTTCTCTTAAGCAAGCCTCCTTATGGGAAGACGTGAAAGACAAGCTGAATGCGATGGGTACTGACCTTTCGGGTGGTCAACAGCAGCGGTTGTGTATTGCGCGTGCCATAGCGGTGCAGCCAGACGTGATTTTAATGGATGAACCCTGTGCAGCGCTTGACCCGATTTCTACGCTAAAAATTGAGGATCTACTGCAAGAGCTGAAAGAACGCTACACGATCGTCATTGTGACCCACAATATGCAACAGGCATCACGAGCATCCGACTTTACCGCGTTTTATAACGTGGAAGCGAATGCAAAGGGTCAACGTACTGGCTATATCGTTGAATACGATCGTACGGAAGTGATCTTTCAGGCTCCTAAGAATCAATCGACCCAAGAATATGTCAGCGGCCGCTTCGGCTAGGGTGGGATTATTCGCTACCAGCGATTCAAGCAACCCCTTCGGAAAACGCGTGATCCCGGCTCCTGATCGCGATAGTATAAGTGA
>JACMKO010000464.1 GCA_014380065.1 Leptolyngbya sp. ES-bin-22
GGCAACAGCAAGTCATGCTGTAGGTCTGTCAAACTTGCAAGCTGTGCTGTCTTTACGGTTTGGCTCGCTACAGTAGGCGATGATTGGCTCATCACATTAAACAGGCAATCAAACAATCGTGCTTGACGCACTGGCTTGACAAGATAGGCAGCAAAACCAGCCTCTAATAGCTGCTTTAGATCGCGTTGATTGAGCGATGTCATGACAATCAACGGTATCTGACTGAGAGCGGGGTTGGCTTTGATTTGTCGGGCTAACATGGCACCGTCCATCTCTGGCATTTGCAGATCCAGAATGGCGATATTGTAAGGTTGTTCTGCTGAAACTGCCTGCTTTAGAGCTTCTAAGGCAGCGATCGCGCTATCCGCTTCCTCAACTAACATCCCCCAAGCAGACGTTTGGTAGCGCACAATTTTACGATTGGCAGCATTATCATCCACAATCAATAAACGAAGCTTTCTAAGTCGATCTAGACGATCGTCAAGACGCTTGTTTGACAGTGGCGACTGTTTTTCAAAGGTGATCGTGAACCAAAACTTTGATCCCTGACCGACCACACTTTCGATAGCGATCGTACCGCCCATCCGCTCTACTAACTGCTTACAAATTGCCAACCCCAAACCTGTGCCACCATATTTCCGCGTCGTTGAGGCATCAACTTGTGTAAACGGCTCAAATAATCGTTTCTGTGCTGCTTTTGGAATACCCACACCCGTATCTTCTACAGAGAAATTGATGGTTGCCGCTGTTTCAGTTGCGTCTGCCAACGTAAGCCGTAGAATGACCTCACCGCGATCGGTAAACTTAATGGCATTCCCCGTCAAATTAATGAGTATCTGGCGCAAGCGAGTCATATCGCCTCGCACAGTAGTCGGCACGTTTCCTTGTATGGAAGTGGCAATTTCTAAGCCTTTCATGTGAGCAGTCGCGGCTAAAAGATCAGCAACTTCCTCTACACAAGTGGCGAGATCAAAGTCTAGCGTTTCTAACTCAACCTCTCCTGCCTCCAGCTTTGAAAAATCAAGGATCTCGTTAATTAAGGTCAGGAGGCTGTCACCACTACGACGAATGGTCTCCGCAAAGTCTTGCTGCTGAGCGTCTAAGGGTGTGTCCAGCAGCAAGCCTGTCATGCCAATCACCGCGTTCATTGGCGTGCGGATTTCGTGACTCAGCGTTGCCAAAAAAGCGCTTTTCGCCTGTGCCGCCTGTTCCGCCACTTTACGAGCCTGCTCTGCTGCTTTACGGGACTGTCTGAGCGCCAGGTTTTGCTGCATGAGCTTCTGGCGTTGCTGCACTTCTACCGTCAGGAGGCGTGCCTGCGCTAGAGCAATGCTGACTTGATCTGCCAGTTGGTCGAGAAAATCAATTTCAAACGTTCGCCAGGTGCGCGGTTCAGAGCACTGATCGACAAGCAACAAGCCCCAGAGCTGCTCGTTCTCTAAAATGGGCGCGCCCAGTGTTGCCTGCACCTGAAACTGTGTCAGGAGATCTTTGTGCCATTGCGGGATGTTCGCTTGCTGCACGTGGTCGATCGCCAGCACTCGTCCCTGAAAACAGCCTTGCAAGTGATCGTCTTCAAAGCAAGCGGCTGGGATGTGTGTGCCTAGCAACGATCGCCAATCGTCACCAACCGATTCGACCACAACGCTTCCATCCAGCCCTTGCTCAAAGCGGTAGATGATGACTCGATCTGCCTTGAGAAACTCTCGCACCTCCGAAACGGTGGTGCTGAGAATGTTGTTTAGATCAAGCGATTGTCGGATATGGAGGGTGATAGCAGAGAAGACGTGCGATCGCTGGCTCTGCCGCTGCATGGCTTCTTCCGCCCGCTTGCGCTCAATGAACTGACCAATCTGCCGCCCGATCGCGGTCATCATCTCAAGTAAGTCATCATCCGGCTGTTGAGACTTGCTGTTAAACGCAGAAATCACGCCCAGAACTGTACTCTCAGCCATGATGGGAAACCCACACGCTTGATGCAGTCCTGCCTTCGTCGCCGCCAATCGGCGTTGAAAGTTCTGCTCTTGAGCAAGATGAGCAAGATCGGTGATCCAAAGCGGTTTTTGTTCTGCCCAAACACACCCGACCAAACCAACACCCGGTGTGAAGGTCAGTTGCCGCGCACTGGCTTCAAACTCAGCCAAATCCAAAGACGGTTGATGCCAGGTGGCGATAAAGTGCATGACGTTCGTTTCGGTATCAATGCGCCAGATCTGTCCTACGTCCCAACACAAACTTTCACAGAGCGCTTGTAGAATCTTTGGGGTCGCTTCGCTCAGCGTGGCAGACTCTGCCAGCACCTTTGTGATGGCATATTGAGCTTGGCGACGCTGCTCTGCTTGTTCCTGTTCACTAATGTCTTTAAGCGTGCCACAAATGCCAGTAGCAAGACCATTTGCAGCTATGGTCAACTGAACAGAGGCTTTCATCCAGCGAATGTCACCCGTTTTAGTGCGGTAGCGAATTTTGTAGTGCTGATAGTCTTTTTGTCCTTCGAGCACTGGTTGGAGACAGTGTAAAACATGTAGGCGATCGTCAGGATGAACAAACTCTAAAAAGTGCTTACCCAAACTTTCGCTGACCGAAAAGCCCATAATTTCAGTCCAGGCTTGGTTGAGAAACGTCCAATTGCCAGCCATATCGCGCTGAAAGATCACTTCTCTGACGTTATCGACAACAGAGCGATAGTTGAGTTCGCTTGCTTGCAGCGCCGCTTCAGAGCGCCGTAATTCTGTAATATCAGTGCCCGTCTGAACGAAGTACTCTACCGCATGCTTCGCATCCAGGAGGCTTGTGCTAGACCAGGCAATCAGACGACGATCGCCCCCTCGTGTCATCCAGCAATGTTCGTGCTGACTGTTAACCACATCTTTTGCTTGTAAGCGTTGCAGCACGGTTCGCGCTGGCTCAATCGCGTCGGCTGGCAACAGCACGTCTTCAAGTCGCTTGCCGCTTAGCTCTTCAAGCGTATACCCCGTTACTAACTCACAGGCTTGGTTGAAGCGCACAATGCTACCCTGGCGATCGAGCACGACGATGAGTGCGCCAGCCGTATCTGTAATGGCGGCGGTTAAATCACGTTCTTGCTCTAGCTTGATTTCAATGTGCTGCCGTTTGCTGAGTTCACGATAGCCCAGGTAAAAAATGAGCAGCACGACACTGAGATTAAGTAAAAGGCTACCTGTGAATTGGTGAATCGTACTGTGCGCTGTGGCTTCATGCGCTGACCACTGAGTTGAAGACACGGCTTCGCGCTGATGAGACAGCAATTGATAAGAGCGCACCAAATGATTAACGCTGCGGTACGAAGCAAGCCCAACCCCGATGAGCACGATCGAGGTCAGGCTTAAACCCACAGCCACCTTTTGCAGAAACTGCCAGCGGGTGTTCGACGATGGTTGACGGACTACCGCTACGCGCTTCCAATCTGCTACGCTGCGGCGGAGTTCAAGCTGCCTGGTAACCTGTCGTGCCAGGGTATACAGTGCCTCAATTTGCTCCACACTGAGCTGTCGCGGTACGGTATCAATGACGCAGAGTGTTCCTAGTGCATAGCCCTCAACAGTAATAAGGGGCACCCCAGCATAGAAGCGGATGTAGGGTGCTCCCGTGACAAGCGGATTGTGGGCAAAGCGATCGTCCTGGAGCGCATCGGGCACCACGAAAATCTTGGGCTGCAAAAGTGCATGGGCACAAAAGGCTAAATCACGGTGCGTCTGCGTTGCCTCTAGCCCGACTTTAGATTTAAACCACTGGCGCTCTGAGTCAATCAGACTCACTAAAGCAATGGGTGTCTGACAAAGATAGGCAGCCAACTGGGTGACATCATCAAACGCCTTTTCCGGCTGTGTGTCTAAGATTTTGCATTGCAGCAGCGCTTGCTGTCTGCCAGTTTCATTGTCAGGCAAAGGGGCATGAGGCATTGTGCGTTGGGTCGTCATTTGGCACTCAGGGAGGCGGGAGAGGATGTAGCGATCGCTCTAGCTCACACGTTAGCAACAATGACCCTGATAATGAATCGTAGATAACCCTTAAGTTAACCAATGGGGCAGCAAGAATCCACAGTAGCCCTGCGACACAAGCCTGAACAGACGACTCCAAACGGCTTAGAGGAAGGATTCCGTTACAGGTTAGGCTTGGAAGCAGCTTGCTATAAATTCAACCTAATAGTGAAATGGCACCGTCAGTAACGGTAGAAAGACAAACAACAGCCACGTCCAGATCCAGGCATTGGATGGTTGTGCAGCTTCCTGTGGTGTCAACAATGCCTCAATCCGCTCTTCCAAACGGTTGCGGGGAGTGGCGCTACTAAACGCAGCCCAAATGGTCTCAGCGTAAAGTTCTGGTGCGCTTACCATCTGAAGCAGAGATTCAGCTAGTAGCAGAGTATCAACCGTTTGCGCTGCCCAGCGATCGGCTCGACGTTCTCGTAGCAGCAGCAGCTCTTGCCACAGCGCTTCAGTTTGCGGTAACCAGACGCTAAGACGACGCAACCAGCCTAACCAAAAAAAACAGAACGTATCGCGGTAGTGGGCGTGAGCCTGCTCATGCGTCAGCACTGCTTCCAGATGCTCGGTGCCGAACGTATCCAGCAAGCCTTGGCTCACAACCAGTTCAGGGTGCCAAAAACCAACCTGTGCAATAAAGGGGATGGGTGTTGCTAGCAACCGACTGCACCGTCCTCGCAGTTGCATTTGAGGGTAGGTACGCACACGTTGCAGCGATCGCAACCCTTCCACCGTCAGCTTGAGCGCTAGAATACCCGCAAACGCCAGAAAGCCTACCGCCAACCAGTAGCTCAACCAACCTTCCCACCAGCGCACCATTTGCCCCTGCGGACCCATGCAGACTAGCGCGATCGCGGTCATCAGCATCAGTAGCGGCGGAAAGAGAAATAGCCCCAGCGATCGCTGCCAGCGCTCCTGACAGGTGCCATCGGGACGAAGCGTTAGCAATCGCAGCCCCCAGGCGCAAGACAAACCGAAAAACAGCAGCGTTAAATGCATCACTGCTCCTCCCTTGCTTCACGGATGGCGCGGAGCCTTTGAGCGATCGCTTCAAGTTGATCCACGCTGGATTGATCCAGGCGATCGGCAAACGCGGCGACCACATCAGGGTTGCCCACTGCCAGGAATTGATTGAGCTGCTCATACGCACGTATTGCCTGCGCCTGCTCCTTCGTTACAAGCGCTTTCCAGGTGTAAATTCTGTTGCGTCGATCGCAAACGAGCCAGCCCTTCTGAGTCAAGCGTTGAAGAATCGTGGTGACAGAGGTATACGCCAACTCTCGCTCTGGATCAGACAAAATGCGATCGTGCACATCTTTGACAGCCACCATGCCAAGCTCCCAAACAATGTGCAAAATTTCGGTCTCTAAGGGACCGAGCGAGAGCTGCTTAGGACGGTAGTCGGGCAGTGGTGGCATTGAGCGTTAAATAGGAGCAGAGAAAACGTCTCACATCAGCTTATCGCTATTCATCGGCGCTGTGAGCAGAGACATTGGAAAATAGCGATCAACGAGCGCTCACCGCACAACCGCTACGGGCTGATGATTACAACGTTGCCAAAAGACACCGCGCTTTTGAGGTGGCAATACGCCATCCAAGAGCGGTATGAGCTTGCTTCGTAAACCAGCGTCGTAGTTATAGCGATCGTCACAACGTTTAGGACATGGGGATCAAAGGGGTGTGTGGGGGCGTTGCCCCCAGCCAGGGGTTCCACCCCTGCACCCCGATCTGTCTATTGCTATACCTGCTAGCACCAGCAAATTTGCGTTTGTCAAAGAGTGAGCGGATTGCGAGAAACCGATAGTGATAAATTAAGCGTCTGCTAATCAACCGCTGAGCCAAAACGATTCTATGAATTTATCAACGCTAATCTTGGCTGCGCTGGGAGCGGGAATGATGTTTGGCGCTGTGCTGAATCGCTTTTTTCCCACTGGCATTGAGCCAGTGAATGCCTATTTTCTCGCTCCGATCGGCGAAGCATTTTTGCGTTTGATTCAGTTTGTGGTGGTGCCGATCGTGTTTTCCTCCATGATTTTGGGGTTAACGCGGATTCAAAACGCGGCTCAGGTCGGGCGTTACGCCGTTAAATTAATTTTCAGCTATGTGGTGACCAGCGCGATCGCGGTTTGCCTGGGAATGCTTTTAGCAGTGGTCTTACAACCCGGTGCAGGCATCGCTGGGTTTACGATCCCGTCGGGTTCCAATCACGCTCAAAGTCAATCTCTCGTTGACTGGCTTGTAAGCTTAATTCCAATCAATCCCTTAGAGGCGCTGAGCAGTAGTAACTTGCTGCAAACGATCGTCTCTGCTGCCTTGATTGGTGTTGGCATTCAACTGGTTGGCGCAAAAGCGGCACCTTTTGTCGCCTTTATTGAAAGCTGCTATGCCATTTTTGAGAAAATTTTAGCGCTCATTTTATATACCGCTCCGCTGGGGGTGTTCGCCCTCATTAGCTCAGTGATTGCAACAGAAGGCTTAGCCATTATTGCGAGGCTTTTTGTCTATGTTTTGGGCTTGGTGCTTAGCTCACTCCTGATGATTGCCCTCTATGCTTTGATTCTTTACGTGCTGAAAGCAAAGCCCGTGCATTTTTTTCGCAGCTTGGCTCCAGCGTTGTCCTTAGCGTTTGGCACTGCGAGTTCCAATGCTGCTCTACCTGTAGCTTTACAAAACGTTCAGGATGTTTATGGTTTGCCAGAACCCATTGCTAGCTTTGCGATTCCCTTAGGGACAGCCTTGAAGCGCGATGGTTCTGCTATTTTGCAGGGCTTTAACGCTTTGTTTATCGCGCAAGTGTATCAAGTGCCGCTCACGCCGTCCCTGGTGTTGGCTATCGCGCTCAGTTCGTTGCTGGTTTCCTTCAGTACGCCGGGTGTTCCCGGTTCTGGCATTATTACTATGACCACGGTGCTGGCAGCAGCAGGGTTGCCGCTAGAAGGCATTGCGATCGTTGCAGGGGTCGATCGTCTAGTGGATGGCTTCAAGACCGTGTTGAATGTGGTCGGCAACACAACCAATGCCATTATTTTGAGCCGTTGGGAGCATGAGCATCTGTCTCAGCTTACGGTCGCGCCACTGCCATTGAGCGAGTCTTAACGCAGTAGGACGTTTAGAGTTTTGATGGTTCGATCGACTGCAAAACTGTTTTTAATAAACCAGGAAAGCGATCGTCTAAATCGTCCTGGCGTAGCGAATTTAAATGCTGTGTTCCTTCTTTGCGACAGTAGAGCACACCAGACTCGCGCAGCACTTTGAAGTGGTGCGACAACGTTGACTTCGCAACCTGTGCTTCCAACGCTGCACAGCAGGATAGTTCGCCCTTTTCTGCCAGTCGCCGCACAATTTCTAAGCGGACGGGGTCGCCTAACGCGTACAAAACGCTTGCCAGCGCAATGTCTTTTTTGTGTGGGTGATATAACAGCCTCATAGTTGCCATTATGACACGAAAGGCGCTATGGTTTAGTTATTCGAGTTTCTCGAACTATTGAAACATGAGGAGGAAGCCATGTCTTCTGTCACTGCCGTTACTGATGCCAGCTTTCAGCAAGAAGTGCTCACGAGTGAACTGCTCGTGCTGGTCGATTTTTGGGCACCGTGGTGCGGTCCGTGTCGCATGGTTGCTCCGATCGTGGACGAGCTAGCAGCCCAGTACGCTGGACAGGTAAAAGTCGTGAAGCTCAACACAGACGACAATCCTGGTATTGCAAGTCGCTATGGCATCCGCAGCATTCCCACGTTGCTGCTGTTCAAGGCTGGGCAAACGATCGACACGGTAGTGGGTGCTGTGCCCAAAACCACGTTGGCAGCTACGTTAGAGAAGCATCTTTAGAGGATGTTTGAAGAAGTATAGACCTCGTCATTGCGTTGTCATGCCGCCCATCATTAGAAAGCCTGGCTAACCGCTGCGAACCCGCTTGACTTAAGACGACCTTATACAACTTTACAAGTAGGTCGGATGAGCGCCATCCTTCTTGGGGAAAGGGCTTTGCTTAAATTGACAGTTAACCATTCAGCCTCTGTTATGGCTACTGATCCAACTGTGGGAACGCGATCGCGTTCTATACCTTGAACCCCTTAAGCAGTCGCCAGGGAAGAGACTCGCGCTTGAAAGCCTGCTTTCGCCAGTGCATCGATCGCAGCCTGGTAATTCTGCACTCGAAACTGAGGACCAAAGCGGACAAAGTGACGTTTATCTTGAGCGCTGACGATCGCTACCACAGATACTTTCGCTTTATCGTCTTCGCCCCGCTGTTGCAATAAGACGGTACGCAAACGGTGCTGTTGTTCAATATCGCTGGCAAGCCTGGTGTCAAGTTCCACCATCACCATACGAACGGACTCGATCGGCTCCGCATCGTCAATAATGAACTGCACCTGCTCATCACGGCGATCGACCTTGCCCCAGACCATCAGCCGCGCATCCGCCAAAATGTATTGCCCAATGCGCTCATAGGATTTGGGGAAGACAACGGCTTCGGTGTGCCCTGTCAAATCTTCGATCTGGATGATTGCCATGCGATCGCCCTTTTTAGTGACAACAGGTTTGACGCTGGTAAGCATGACGATCGCGCTGATGCTGGTGCCCTCTTTGTAGTCGTTTAGATCACTCAAGCTGATGGGAGCCAGCACCCGCGCCGATTCCCGCAAGGCTTTCAGAGGATGATCGGAAATATAAAAACCGAGAATTTCTTTCTCCAGGCGCAGTTTTTCTTGCTGGGGAAAGTCCGGTGTGGGGGGCGCTTTGGGAGCGGTTTCAAAGCTGGCAGGTGCTTCTTTGACCGTGGTACTGCTACTAAACAGGTCAAACAAATTCCCCTGTCCACTAGCGCGATCTCTAGCACGCGACTGCGCCCAATCGATCACCAGATCGAGGTCTTTGATGAGTTGCTGACGGTTGAGTTCAATGGTGTCAAACGCACCGCAGTAAATTAGCGCTTCCAAGGCACGACGGTTGACAGTGCGAGAATCGACGCGATCGCACAGATCCGCCAGCGATTTGAACGCGCCGTCTTGATTACGGGCAGCTAAGAGAGATTCGATCGGTCCCATCCCTACATTGCGCACGCCGCCTAACCCGAACAGAATGCGGTCTTCCAGTGGTGTAAAATCTACGCCTGATCGGTTCACATCCGGCGGCTCCACGCGAATGCCCATCGCCATGCAGGAGGCAATGTAGCGCTGCACCTTGTCCTGATCGCCACTGTTGGTTGTCAACAGCGCCGCCATGTATTCGATCGGGTAGTTGGCTTTGAGATACGCCGTTTGATACGTTACATACCCATACGCTGTGGAGTGCGATTTGTTGAAACAATTGGACGCAACTAACCCGTTTGCCAATAGGAAATTATGGTCATCGGACGACACGCCAATGTCAAAAACAGGCTGTGTTCCTAAGGCTTGACGACTAATAATTTTGACCATTTCTGTCACGCTCCAACAAGTACGGTAAAGCCATCCAGTCTTTCAGTTGCTCGATCAAACGTATACGTTTCTGTACAACCAATGATTTTATTAATTTGATTCAGTAAACAGTCTGAAAAATCAGCTTTGCTACGTTGAAAGTCTTCTAAAGCTCGCTCGACTATTGTTCGGCTCTCAAACTCAAACGGTTGAGAGTTGAGTAAAAATTCTAACGTCTCAACCAGTCGATATCGTTCGTAGCTGTAGATAGATTTTAAAACCCAAAATGTTTCGCAGAGAACAACATGGTTGACCAGACAAACCTCCTGGCTTTCAGGCCTTTGGCTAAGGATTTGTTCGGCTTTTTCAAATTGCTTTAGGTCATCCCTTACTAAATAGCGTACCAAAATATTTGTATCAATGCCCTTCATGAAAATTTCTTTCTCATATAGTCTTTAATACCCTCGTCCATCTCTTCCACTGAAACAGGCTTCATTCCCTTACGGTGCAAAATGCCTGCCAAATCTCGAATGTCGATCGTCTCGCCCCGATCGAGCCTTGATCTTAAGGCAGTCATGCGTGCCGTCACGTCAGGATCTTCTTCATAGTCTTCCTCGTCCTCCTCAGCCTCACTACCATTGCTAAGCTGAATCACAACCTTGCCATTTTCCTCCATAATAAAGTCAATGCGATCGCCCGTTTTAAGCTGAAGAAAATCCAAAACTTTTTGTGGAATTACTGTCACAAGATCATCAACTGAAACCGTTGTTTTTGCCATTGTTTGATCCTCAGAAGATGTCCAGAATTTACAGTGAAAGTGGTTCAGCAGGAATGATGTACATCAAGTTAGAGCCTTCGGGCTGTGGTGATTGAGGTGCTAACTGAAGCCAATCGTGAAAGCTAATGCCAAGTTGCGCGATCGCTTTCACCTCCATCTGATACGCCTCAAACCGATAATTGGTCTCAATAATTGATTCCATATTCATCATCGCTTGATGCGGAAGTGTTGAATCCAGCTTGGATA
>JACMKO010000044.1 GCA_014380065.1 Leptolyngbya sp. ES-bin-22
CTGCGTCGGCAGTCCTCCAACCAATTGCATGATTTCGTAGGTGCTGCTTGTAATCGACCACAGCAGCTTTGGAACGAGTTCGTCCATCAGCAGCATGGGGTGCAGAAGACCGATGCCAGCAGCGCCAGGATCATGGTCACAACGGGCGATCGCCGTTTTCACAACGAGCGCGAGTTGAGCACTTTCATCGTCACTAGCCTGCTGGCTTTGCAACTGGAAGAGGCTCTGCTCAAGCTGCTGCCGAGCTAGTTGTTGGGTGTAGTGCTCCAGGGTATCTGCCTCTGTCACACGCACAAGCGTTGATGGCTTGAGCGATCGAACCGTAGGATTAACAACAACGTGGGTTTTGGCAAGCAACCCTGCGATCGGTTGAGTCAACGGTGCTGCTGACTGTGATGAACTACTCTGAGTGCTCCCAGCCATTTCATCCATCAGTTCCGCTTCGATCAATTCAGGGTGTGTGCGTATGCTCTCGCTGTCAGCGTCATCTGGAGTTTGGGCGCTAAAGGCAAAGCCGAGCCGGAGTCGCAGTTTGCCTGCCTGCCAGTTTGTTCCAGGCTGCAATAGGTCTACCGCGACTCCGTGAAGGAACGCGCTCAGTCCGGGCACCTCGATTTGCAGTCGCTGCAAGACAGCCTGAAGCTGGTGATGCACCTGGCATGGGGAAGTGCTCAAGCTAGCTTCTGCCAAAGCACAACGGATGGGAAGCGCCAGTTCATCCGATTGAACGATCGCGAGTGGCTCCAATAATGATTCAGCCGGATACCCGGTTGCCAGATCGAAACACCAACGCACCGCAGGCGTTTCTGCTTCTAGCATGACTACAAGTCTTAACATGCCAACCGCCCAGCCCTGGTCTGGCTGCCAGCACGTAACCCTGCCCCCTTCAATCAGATGCATGGCGCTGTAAGAACTCCGGGCGATAGACCAGAGTACGGAAGGGATCAGGGTGTCGATCGCAATGAGGGGATGAGGGGATGAGTGGGTGAGACGGCTATTGAGCTGATTGCTCGCTCCAGCTTGCTTTTCCGTGGGAGTGTGCTGACTGCTAGCAGTTTCTTTGTGACTCTTCTCCTCACGCAACGTATCCATAACGTCATAGGCTTCTTCGCTCACGTAGGGAATCAAGTCCAGTGTTCGTGCCTTATCCTGCAAACGCTCGGAGGATTCGTCTAAGGGTGGTGGTAGTGACGATCGCAGGGTGTTGATCATGGTCACCAGGCGCTGCATAGCTGCGAGTAGGTTCTCAGAACTCGCTTCGGTCGCGATCGTCTGCTGGCACGCAAGAGGATTCACAAATTTGAGCACTGTCTGGTGAACGGTATCCCAGATGAACGACACGTCTGCTGCGGTTTGGCAGGCGGGACGCTCGTTTGGCGCGATGAGGGAAGAACGGTTGGGCATAGGTGACCAGCGTTGGCTGTTTAAGGCGGGTATGGTAAGAGTGCCCATTTCGGAGCCTATCTGCGAAACAGAGCCATAATTTTTGGTGAAAATTTGTGAATTGAGAGGAATGAAGTGAGGGTGTCGCACCAATGTTAAAGGCAAATGTTAAAGGCAGTTGAATCTCTATATCTCGGTCAGAACGCTCAGCGCCACTTACAATTTTGAGTGTGGCTTCCTTAAATGACTAACCCCGATCGCACCATGCCCTTTCTCCACTTTTGCGTCATGTCTCCTGTTGACCTGCCGCTCGCCATCCAATTTACGTCTCCAGGACCGATGCTGCTGGACTGGGGCATCTTTTCGATTCGCTGGTATGGGTTTTTAATCGCGTCTGCTGTGTTGATTGGCGTGACGCTCGCCCAATGGTTAGCTAGCCGTCGGGGTGTCAACCCAGATTTATTAAGCGATTTGGCACTTTGGTTAGTGATTGCAGCCATTCCCAGCGCACGGCTTTACTATGTTGCCTTTCAGTGGCAAGAATACGCCCAGCATCCCGACCAGATTATTGCGATTTGGAAAGGTGGGATCGCGATTCACGGTGCCATTTTAGGTGGATTAGTGGCAAGCTTGCTGTTCGCCCGCCTTCGCCACGTTTCATTCTGGCAACTGGCAGATTTGGTTGCGCCACCGCTCATTTTGGGGCAGGCGATTGGGCGTTGGGGCAATTTCTTTAATTCAGAAGCGTTTGGTCGCCCTACAGATTTGCCCTGGAAACTCTACATCCCCTTTAAGCTCCGTCCGGCTGGCTATGAGGGCTTTGAGTACTTTCATCCCACGTTTCTGTACGAATCACTATGGAACGTGATGGTCTTCAGTCTTTTGATTGCGCTCTTTTTCTGGGGTTTGAAAGCGCCCTCTCGGCTGAAGGTCGGTACATTATTTCTGGTTTACCTTGTAGCGTATAGCTGTGGTCGCCTATGGATTGAGGGACTTCGTACCGATAGCTTGATGCTGGGACCCTTACGGATTGCCCAGGTTGTAAGTCTGACCCAAATCGCGATCGGTCTTTTCGGCTTAATTTGGCTGTACTTGCTCGATCGCCCTTTACCGGACGTATCAGCACCACAGAAGCAAAATGCTTCGGAAGCATCGCATCAGTCTAACCGAACGCCGTAGGTAAGCTGTCGCCGCAGGAAGATTCCCCAAAAAAAACACCCCAGAGCCTAAAGCTCCAGGGCGAAATCAGGGTGCATCTACCACTCCATTCTTCCGCGCTGCCGCTATCCGTCCGGAGAAAATGAAACTCGTTCCACTCAGCAAACAATACTGCCTGTTGTGACTACTCAACCAAACCAGCGTCTTTCTTTACCCTTGCGACCCGCTGTCTACATCGTGGGCGCTGGACCCGGCGATCCCGAATTGCTCACTATCAAAGCGCAGCGGCTCCTTGCACAAGCAGATGTCGTCTTATTTGCTGATTCTCTAGTGCCCGAACAGCTTTTGCAGGAGGTGCGCCCTACGGCAGAACTGATTCGGACGGCAGATAAAACATTGGAAGAAATCCTGCTGCTGATGGTAGAACGGGTGCAGGCAGGGTGTGCTGTGGTTCGTTTGCATTCAGGCGATCCCAGTCTCTATGGTGCTGTGCAAGAGCAGATGCAAGGACTTCTAGACGCAGGTATCCCGTTTGAAGTCGTGCCTGGTATTAGCGCGTTTCAGGCAGCAGCAGCAACATTGCGAGTTGAGTTGACGGTACCGGGAGTTGTGCAGACAATCATTTTGACCCGGATGAGTGGTCGCACAGAAGTCCCCTCAACTGAAGAACTAACAACCCTGGCAGCCCATCAAGCGAGCTTGTGCCTTTACTTGAGTGCAAAGCACGTAGAAACGGCTCAGGCGAAGCTAATGCAGCACTATCCCCCAGAAACGCCGATCGCCATCTGTTTTCGCTTGAGCTGGCAGGTTGAAAAAATCTGGTTGGTGCCGTTGGCAGACATGGCAGCGATAACACAGCGAGAAAACCTGACGCGGACGACGCTTTATATTGTGAGCCCTGCCTTAGCCGCTGCAACGATCCCAGACGCGTTCATCCCCTTAAACCAACGAAGCTGTCGATCGCCCGCCCGATCGCACCTCTATAGTCCTGACCACACGCACCTCTTTCGCCCATCGAAGCCTTAGCGCGCCTGCTCTCAGCTACCCGTATCCGCTGAGAGACCGATGCGATCGCAGCCCACGTTTCCGGATTTGCCAGCGTACGACGTGTGGTAACCCTTATGAAGCACTCATAGATAACAGACCCGCCAGCTAGCCTGACGGGTTTTTTGTGTTCGCTAGCGTTAGGTGACGCTGGATTTGAGTAAAGCTGTAAGAATGGAGGGAGACGGCAGATAATGCCGGATATTTGTTGCGCGGCTCTTAACTCTTCCCTATGAAAGCTCTCGCGGTCTTATTGACTTCCCTCCTCCTCTCGGCATGGATTGGCGCGATCGCGATTTTGGCGATCCAAAACTTCAGCCCCGTTTCGCTACGGTTTTTGGGCTTTCAGTCGATCAGCATTCCAGTCGGTCTGGTGCTGGCGTTTAGCGTTGGCATCGGCATTGTGGGCACCGCGATCGCCCAACCGTTGCTGGGATTTTCCAGTTTTCAGCGAGACGACGATGACTATTAAAGCAGGCTTTAAGGAGATTTCTGATCAAGAAATTACCCGCTGGCTTCGACTTCGCTCAACCAGCTTGCATCCTGAGCGGAGTCGAAGGGTAGAATCTTTTCTGGAAATCGCCTAAGTGAGGATTCCGAGTGAAGAATCCTCACTCGGAATCATCACAAGGCGTAAACCTGCCCGTCGATCAGTAACCGTGTAATGCCTTTTGCCTGAAGATGAGATGAGGTTTTTTGCAATACTTGCGCGTCAGGAAGCTTGATGACGCGCTGCGTACGGGGATTTGAGTAGCGTTTGGCAACACGATGATTGTCAAAAATGGGCAGCGTTTTTTCGGCAATTTCCGCTTCCGGAATCTGTCCCAAATCACCAAATTCTCTCAAGGGGCGGGCAATTAACTCCGCCGAGCGATCGACTACCAGGTAGCAAGTACGCGGTAACGATGCCTCCGCTAAGGGCAGCACTTGAACCATCGCTTTGCCAGCAATGCGGCTTCCGACCAAGAGCGCTCCATCGTCCAGGTCATCAAGATCATCGTCGTCGAGATCGTCATCCTCAAGGTCATCGTCCTCAAGATCGTCGTCCTCATCGTCAGGCTCCAGATCATCGGTTAGATCTGCCTCATTTTGCAGCAAGGCTTCGCCCATCATTGCTTCAGTCGTCTCTGCTGCCACGTCGTAAGTGGGATCAGCATAAGGTTCGCTTAAGTCATCAGGGAGAATTTCGTCGTGATCGATCGCGGCGATCGGGGACTGAGCCACCAGATCGATGATTTTTTTCTTGACTGTGGGCGGCGCAATTGGGGCGGTGTCCGGCACCATTGCTGGCACTGAAGGGATGGGTTCAAGCGGTGCAGAGGAGCGTTTCCGCAGTCGTCGTCCGTTTGCAGTGAGCGGCGGCGGCTCTTCTGAAGGCACAGTTTCAGATCGTTCTGGTACGGGTATAGCAGGAGGCTCAGTCGCTGCCACCTCCATAGCGAAGGATGCTTCCACGTCAAGCCGTTCTTCTGCTAGTGGCTCAAATGCTAATGCTTCAACATTGGATGTTTCAAACCCTACTGGCTCAAACGCTTCCACTGTCTCAAAGCTAGGTACTTCGGTGTCCAAGGCTAAGGGAGTGACTGTCTCGCTGGCGGTACGGTTGCCACGCTTCTGCTGAATCAGCGTTTCATAGTCTGCTTCAGCAAAGCCGTTTTTAAGAATCCGACTAATCGTACTGTTGCTCACACCATAACGGGTAGCCAGGGTAGACGCTGTCTCACCTGGTTGCCGATAGAGTTGTAGAATTTCCTGTTTATCAGACTCGGACAGTTTTCGAGAGGTCATGCTTTAGGCTGCGGAGAGAACAGTCCACCAGCTTCATTCTATGCTGAAGCGCTGTGAATCTGGAGACGATCGCCCAATCAGGACGAAAGGGACATCCCACCCAGAATAATTTATTTTGAGAGATTGTTCTAGCGATCGCTGTGGACGCTGCGATCGTAGACTCAGGACGATGCACGTCTGCGCCCACCGGCACGGCTACGGGCACGACTTGACAAATCATGCTCCAGCGCTGCCCCAATGCCAAACAGGACACCACTAAACACCCAAAATACTTCTAAGAAGCCGCCGCTTTGATAGTTTGCCAGGTGCGTTGTTGTGTACTTAAACCAGATATCTGCGATGTAAAGCGAAAAAGCTGCCGCCGCAATCATGCGCCATGACTGGGCAAACCGCCCGCCCCAGAATGCCAGCAGTAGAACCGTCGCAATAATCAACAGCAACACATCGCAGACAATGTAATAGCCGTTGACGTATGGCTTGAGTGGTTTCAGCGTTTCCTCTAACGCTAACGCCCACTCCGGTGGCGGCGTTTTCTGCTCAGCAGCAGGGACGGGTGCATTTAGATTTCCAGAAGTTGCCTCTGGTGCGTTTTTCTCGGTAGCAGCGGGCGGAGGCACGCTAACGGGTGGCACAGACGGGGCGGCGACTGGTAACGTTGGCTTCGGTTTGACGGCGGGAGCCGCCTTAAGAGAAGCCTTGGGGTTTGCTTTCACAGCAGGTGGTTTGGCAGGTGGTTTTGTAGTCGGTGCTGTTTGTGCCGCGACAGGCTGCATCAAAAAGGATTGAGGTAAGCTGCCAGATGCTGGCGAAGAAACAAACCACGCAATCAGGATGCTAATGGCTGCAATTACAGTGACGACACCCCACTGCCAAAGCTCTAGATTTAACCGCCTGGAAGCAACTGCCAGCAGAATACCAACGATCAAAAAGATGTAGGTCAGGATATAAAAGAAATCTCCCGGAGACACATCCGCCTCCTGCCCTAAAACCGTCTCCCAATAGAAGAACAGTAGCCCACCCAGGAAGTAGAACGACAGCCCCAGCCCAATGCACAGCCAAACGTTGCGACCGCTAACAATTTGTGGGCTACGCCAGTTTCTAAAGCACAAACAGGCGGCAGCAAAGTAGGCAAGCTCCTCGAACGCTGTAGTACCGATCGAATACCACAACGGGCGGTCTTGTCCCGGTAAAGGCACGCTGAAGAGGAGAAAGAACAGTAATGCCAGGACTGCCCAGACAATGGCGACCAGAACAATCGTCTGTACCGATAGAAAAGATTTAGGGGAGCTAGATGATTTGTCCAAGGAACTGCCTACCAAGCTTTAAGAGGATGAGGATAGAGGTGTTAGACAGGTGCTTTAACCAGCACGCCTGCGGCAAGACTCGCATCGTAATCGAAAGTAACGGTAATGAGACAAAGCGCGCACATTTCTTTAAGCTAATGCC
This sequence comes from Leptolyngbya sp. ES-bin-22, assembly GCA_014380065.1. GTDB lineage: Bacteria > Cyanobacteriota > Cyanobacteriia > Leptolyngbyales > Leptolyngbyaceae > Stenomitos. The sequence goes on from JACMKO010000044.1 coordinate 6,820, forward strand.
ACATTTTTCCTAAAGGAGACTGATTGAGCCAAGCCTGAAAAACGGTGCGATCGTTGCCTGAAAGATCTTGTAAGGTGTCGATCGCCCGCTCCGCAAACGTAGTGTTCCCGAAGTATGCCTTCCCTAACCGATGCAGCTCTTGGAGCAGCGTGTTCAGGTGATGCTCCTGCCAGGGTGGAATTTGTGCTCCATCAAGCGGATCGACTGTTAGTAGATACTTAATAGCTTCCGGCGACGCTGCCTGCGGAAACCGCCACTGCTTAAAAACTTCTGCAATATCCTTCTGAAATAGCCCTGCCTGCCGATTACCCAGCAAGTCTTCAATGTCTGCATACACGGCTTGCAGCATAAGCAAGCACGCTCTGATGTAAATCGGTGTTGCGGTTGCATCACCGCCGCTAGTCTCTGCATCCGCTGCCAGTTGCTCTAGCCGGATTTTCCCCCAAACGCTGTAGCGCTCGGGTTCCTCAAGCAGCACACAGGCTTTGCCCTGATTATCCGTCAAATCGCGCCAGAACGTCTTTGCATCTTCTTCTTGGCTTGCATTGAAGACACTCAGCAAGCGAAACGTTTGCCCCTGATAGGTAAGGATCGGGATTTGCTGATCCCGTTTTGGGTGCTGAACACTGGTAATCTCAACATCCTGCCTTTTCAGAATAAACATGACGCTGCCAATTAACTCCTGTCAGGACTGGGCGCTTGGGCGGGATGAACGGGCATAATCTCGTTAGTGGTGAGAGGAGATCGCTCGATCGCTGTCAACTATCAACGATTTGATGACATTCAACGATGGCTTTTAAAGTGACGTTAAAGCAAACATACCTTAAGCAATTCCCCATTTCGGGTTGTTAACTAACATTGCCTTCAGTTTGGCTATTTTTTGGAGGCTGTCTCTATTTGTATACTGACATTGCAAGTCTGGTGAGTAAACTCTCGAAAATCCAGAAGCACCAGGCTAAAGAACTCTCTCTCTAAACCTACAGCCTGACGTAGACATTGGCGCTGCTATTGCTCACAGACGAGCGATCGTGCAGATAGAGTTCACAGTAGCGCAGAAAACAAACGTTAAGCATGGTTTCTCGCCAAAGTCTCAGGACAAGAGCTTCTTGGTTTATGCTAGTGCTGTAACGATTGTTCTGCTCTTGGACCCTTAGCTCAGTGGATAGAGCAACCGCCTTCTAAGCGGTCGGTCACAGGTTCAAATCCTGTAGGGTCCGCTGGCTCATTCGTAGACATCTATTGATATCGTTGAATCGGAACTAATCATGGTTAAGTATCGGTCTGCTATTGCTTTCCTTTTGATGCTAGTGGCTGTGACGCTGGTGAGTTGTAGTAGCGTCGAACAGGCAAAACCACTGTCTTACACATCGGTTCAGATTGAGGAAATTCAAATCTATGCAGCAGAGGTATCGGCGCTCCGCGATCGCCTGCCCGAACTTGCCACGCTGATTCAACAGGAAGACTGGACATTCGTGCGCAACTTCATTCACGGTCCCTTTGGCGAACTCCGTACCAAACTAGCTTACATTTCGCGGAGCCTGCTGCCTGGCGATCAGGCAAAAGCCCGTGAACAGGCTAACGAAACCTTCAGAAGTCTTGTGGCGATCGATGCCGCCGCCGAAAAAGAAGATTACAAACTGGCTGTTCGCAGCCTGGACAAAACGATCAAAGGCTTAGACTCGTTTCTGGAACTGGTGCCTCAAGGGTAGAAAGAAAGGAGACCGAAGCCAGGAGTCAAAAGGTAAAAGGCGGGAAGTGAAAGCTGGGTGACTCATGTTGTCATTGTCGGTTGCGGTGTGGTGGGAGCGGCGATCGCTTATGAGTTAAGCCACATTGAGGGATTGTCTATTACTGTGGTCGATCGCCAACAGCCTGCCCAGGCTGCAACAGGTGCAGCGCTTGGGGTGCTGATGGGAGCGATCAGTACAAAAACGAAGGGAAACAATCTGTGGATGCGGCTCACGGGCATTGAGCGTTACAATGCCTGGGTTCCTGAACTAGAAGCGCTCACAGGGCAACCAATTTTATTTAATCGTCAGGGAATCTTGCGCCTTTGCTTTGAAGATGAGCCTCTGGAACGTTGGCGTGAGCTAGCAGCGATTCGCATTTCGCACGGCTGGCGGCTAGAGCTTCTCGATCGCGCCCAATTGGCAGCCACCTATCCCCAACTGAATTTAGAGCGGATCACAGCGGCGATTTACTCACCAGACGATCGGCAGGTTGATCCAGCAGCGCTCACTCAGGCATTGGTCTTGGCAGCAGTACAAAGGGGCGTGACGTTCGAGTTTGAGACCACTGTGGTTGGCGTAGAGCCGTGCGATCGCGCCAACCCACTCTCTGAGCTTGCTTTGCAGCAGTGCCAGCAAGTTCACACCACCAGTGGATCACTGGCAGCAGATTGGCTGGTCATTGCTGCTGGTTTGGGTTCTACACCTTTGACCGCAGCACTCCAGCAGCCTGTTGATATTCGTCCCGTGTTGGGGCAAGCCGTGCATGTACGTTTGCCGCAGCCAATGGGACATTCTCAGTGGCAGCCTGTCCTTACAGGTGAGGATGTCCATATTGTTCCGTTGGGGAAGGGAGACTACTGGCTTGGCGCAACGGTGGAGTTTCCGATCAACTCCTTGATGCCCCTACCCGATGCAGTGGCGTTAGATACCGTGATGCAGCAAGCGATCGCCTTTTGTCCAGCGTTAGCAGAAGCCACGATCGTCCGTGCCTGGTCAGGCTTGCGTCCCCGTCCTGAAGGTCGTCCCGCCCCGATCGTCGAGCGGCTTCCTGGCTACCGCAATGTGCTGCTGGCAACGGGACACTATCGCAATGGAGTTTTGCTGGCACCTGCTACCGCCGAAAAAATTCGGCAACTGATTGTTTCAACTTAAAGGAACTCCCGACAGAGGCAATCAGCAAGCCCTTTCTACTGGGCAACCGAAAAGCCTCTACGAGTGGTTCTACTCTCTGCCATCTGCACGGCAAAACTCACGCGATCGCTCTCGTCACCACTTTTCACCTCCAAGATCCATTTCCCTGGCTTCGGCACCCAAAACACGGAGTCGGTCGTTTGGGTTGGCAGCAGTTGTCCATTGAGCCGCCATTCCACTGTCTGAGTGGATGCACCCGCCAGCTTAAACTGAAGCCGTTGCGCCGAATCAGGTGCTCTAGCTTCCAGTAAAAAGACATCACCACTGCGAGGCGAGAGAATGCTCAAACCATCGGTCGTGGTTGGCATGGGCGGCTGCATTGCCAGCCACTCGTTGTATTCGGGCGGCAGTTTGAGACGAGAGGTTTGCTTTCCCTTGCTATCCGTCACCGTTTGATAGAAGGGATCAGGTCGGCGATCGTACTCATCCAAGTCCTGTGGATCGAAATACTCCTGCACCACGGCTGGGCAGGCAGACGTAGGACGGGCACCCGACAGCGCACACACCCGACGCTTGACCATGCCCAGCGGCGGCGGAAACGCTTCAGGCTCGTGCTGTTCATGTAAATGCAGCATGATCCGATTCCAGAGAGGAGCCGCACCCGTCACTCCCGAAACCTGCCGCATCGGTTCACCATCAAAATTACCGACCCAGACCGCGACGGTGTAGTTTCTTGTAAAGCCCACTGTCCAGGTATCGCGAAAATCCGATGAAGTGCCAGTTTTAACCGCAGCCGGAAACGGCAAACTCAGCAGCGACTCAACCCCAAACGCCTTGGCACGGGCGTGAGAATCGCTGAGCATGTTGGTAATGAGAGACCAAGTGGATGGAAAGGATGAGGGATGAGGGATGAAGGATGAAGAGGAAGCAAGGGAGAGTTTTGAGGTGGTTTCAATGACTGACTCCTGACTCCCGACTCCTGGCTCCTGGCTCCTGACTTCTCTCTCCTCTCCCCTCACCCGGATCGCTTCTCCCTGCCTCGCCAAGACCAAATATGCCCGCGCTAATTCCCACAAGCTGACTTCGCCGCCGCCGAGTGCCAGTCCTAGCCCGTAGTAATCGGGGGTTTGGGTTAAATGGGTGAAACCGAGCTGGTGGAGGCGATCGAGAAATGCTTTGACGCTCACCTTCTCCAGAACGCGCACGGCTGGTACGTTCAAAGAGTTTGCCAGCGCTACCCGCACCCGCACAGGTCCTTGAAAGGTTTCGCTGTAGTCTAAGGGCGTGTAAAGTCTGGCACCGGGAATGGCGTAGCGGGTAGGGATGTCGGCAAGCACCGTATTAGGACGAATCACCCGTTGCTCTAGGGCAAGTTCGTAGAGGAAGGGCTTGAGCGTGGAACCGGGTTGGCGTAGAGCTTGCACCCCATCGTTTCGTCCTCCCTGAGCATCTGCAAAGTAGTTGGGGGAACCGACATATGCCAGTACAGCGCCAGAGCGGTTGTCCAACACCAAAGCCGCTGCATGATGCACGTTATGAGGTGCTAACGCCTGGATAATCTGCTGTACCTGAGCTTCGACAAATTGCTGCAAGGGTCGATTGAGCGTTGTACGCATCGGCGCGGGGTGAGTCGATCGCTGCTCAGCTAGCCAAAACAAAAAGTGCGGTGCCGCGACTATACCCTGCTGTCGCGATTGCAGAGTGAGTTCTTCTTGAAAGGCGCGATCGGCTTCGGCACGGGTCAAGTAGCGCTCCTGCACCATGCGGTTGAGCACGTAGGTTTGCCGTTTTTTCAGGGCTTCCCAGCGATCGTAAGGATTGAGGCGATTGGGGTCATTGGGCAGCCCTGCAAGCAAACTCGCCTGAGCCACATTTAGATCATTGGCAGCGATGCCGAAGTAAATGCGGGCAGCCGCTTCGATGCCGTAGATGTTGCCGCCCATCGGGAGCCGATTCACATAGGTCTGAAGAATTTCGTCTTTGCTCATGCCAGCCACCAGCCGCCACGAAGTCCAGATTTCCTTCGCTTTTCCTGGCAGCGTGCGGGGCGATGGCTCCAACATGCGGGCAAGCTGCATGGTAATCGTAGAGGCACCACTCACCACTTGGCGGGCTTGCATTGCTTCTAAAACGGCTCGAACGATCGCCCGCCCATCCAGTGCCCCGTGTTGATAGAACCGCCCATCTTCCGCTGCCACGATCGCCTGCTTGAAGGGCAGTGACACCTTCGCTAACGGTACGGTCACCGTATGCTCCTGGTCACGAGTGAGAATGGTTCCTAACGGCAAGCCGTTGCGATCAGTAAAGGCGATCGCCTGTTGCTGCACTAACGCTGCGGCACGAATGGGAGCCAGATACGGCAGCGATCGCACGACCAAACACAGCATGACTAGAGTGAGCAAAAAACTCCAGGGCGATCGCTTGACAACCCACCGCCAGATGTCTAGCAGGTGTTGTGTCGATCGTCCCCACGTTCTTAGCAATGAGTTCGTCTTGAGAGTAAACCACTTGTGCTGACGCATATCCAGTCCTTTTGTCAGCGATGCCACAGATTCAGGGCGCAGGTTTTAGCAGAGCCTTGATGAAAATCGTACCAAGGCTCAAGCTGACTACACGGCTACAAAACGCTGATCCGGCAAATAGTCAAACAGATCGTTATCCTCTCAAATCCTCTGGGAAAGCTGAAATAGACGCATCAACCTGTTTCCATTCATTAGGGCGCACTATGAGCAATTATGCCGAGAACGATCGCATTCAGAACTGGCTTACTGCCAAGCGGCGATCGGCTAGACAGTTGACTGTTAGAGGCTTTACACTGCTTGAGCTGATTGTCATTGTAGTCATCATTAGCATCTTATTTGCCATCATGGCCCCCGGATGGGCTTCATTTCTGACGGGGCAACGCCTCAACACTGCTCAAAATCTCGTTCTACAGGCAATGCGAGAGGCTCAAAGTCGTGCCAAGCAAAACCGCATTGTTTGGCAAGCCAGCTTTCAGACTACCAATGACGTTGTGCAATGGGCAGTGCACCCGATCGGCGTTACCCCAGCACCCTCGTTTTGGAGCAACCTCGACTCAGCAATTCAAATGGATGCCGAAACAACGCTACAGCAGGCAGGCGGCGTTCGAAGAGTGCAGTTTGACCACGAAGGAAACGTCAACGGACAGCTTGGACGGCTCACGCTATCAAGCAAGAGTGGCGGCAACGCCAAGCGCTGTGTGATCGCTTCTACGCTGCTCGGAGTCATGCGCACCGGAAGCGACCACCCAACCATGCAGGATGGCAAATACTGCTATTGATCATGTACGCCTTGGAGTGCTTTTGCGGTTTTCGCACGATCGAGCTTTAAAACCAACGTCCCCAAGGGCGGCAAACAAAGATCGATGGAATACGGCTGATTGTGATACGCCCATTCTTCCGTCCATTTGCCGCCCAGGTTGCCCATATTGCTGCCGCCATACTCACGTGAATCGCTATTGAGTAACTCTGTATAAAAGCCAAGCTCTGGCACGCCAACTCGGTAATGTGAATGGGGCTGAGGCGTGAAGTTACATACAGTCACGACAAACTCATCAGAATCCTTGGCTCGGCGGATGAACGAAACAACGCTATGGCGGTTATCGCTACAGTCGATCCATTCAAACCCATCCTGCCCAAAGTCTTGCGTGTGAAGCGCAGGCTCACTACGATAAAGCTGGTTCAACACTCCCAAAAAGTGCTTCAGTTTTTGATGAGGCTCATACTGGAGCAGCCGCCATTCCAGGTCTCCCCAAACATTCCACTCGCTCCACTGTCCAAACTCCATGCTCATGAACAGCGTCTTTTTACCAGGGTGAGTAAACATGTAGGCGTAAAGACAGCGCAGATTGGCGAATTTTTGCCACTCATCGCCAGGAATCTTCCCTAGCATGTTGCTCTTGCCATGTACGATCTCATCATGAGAGAGCGCCAGCATGAAGTTCTCAGTGTGGTTATACCAGATACTAAACGTGATGTTGTTTTGGTGGAACTGGCGGAACCACGGGTCCATGTGGAAGTAGTCCAGCATGTCGTGCATCCAGCCCATGTTCCACTTCAGGTTGAAACCCAAACCACCGACGTAAGTGGGCCAGGACACCATCGGCCAGGAAGTCGATTCTTCCGCAATGGAAAGAATGCCGGGAAAGTAGCTAAAGATGACATGGTTCATCTGGCGGACAAAATCTGCTGCCTCAATATTTTCTCTGCCGCCGTACTGGTTCACTACCCATTCACCCGGTTCGCGGCAATAGTCGAGGTAGAGCATCGACGCGACAGCATCAACCCGAATGCCGTCAATATGGTACTTGTCAAACCAGAAGAGCGCATTGGCAACTAAATAATTACGCACCTCGTTGCGGGCGTAGTTAAACACGAGTGTGCCCCATTCTTTGTGTTCGCCTTTGCGGGGATCAGCGTGTTCATAGAGATGGGTGCCGTCAAAGAAAGCGAGTCCGTGTCCGTCTTTGGGAAAGTGACCGGGAACCCAATCCACAATCACGCCGATGCCATGCGCGTGGCACTGATCCACAAAATACATAAAGTCTTGAGGGGTGCCGTAGCGGGACGTGCAGGCATAGTGCCCAACGACCTGGTAGCCCCAGGAACCATCAAAGGGATGTTCGGCAATAGGCAGCAGCTCAATGTGGGTGAAGCCTAACTCTTTCACGTAGGGAATGAGCTTGGCGGCAAGTTCTCGATAGCTAAGAAAGCGCGCTCCGGGCTTGAGTTCAGAGACGACGACAACCTGTTCTGGTTCGCCATTGGGCAACAGGGCAGGTTCACTGGAGGCACCATGTAGCCAAGACCCGATGTGACATTCATAGACAGAGATGGGTTGAGTGAGTGGTTCGCTGTGTCGACGCTGCGCCATCCACTCATCATCGTTCCAGGTGTACGTGTCTAAGTCGTTGACGATCGACGCTGTTTTGGGTCGTGGTTCCTGCTGGAAGCCGTAGGGGTCAGATTTCTCGTAAATGTGACCGTCCTGATTTTTGATTTCGTACTTGTAGGAAGCACCGACTCCCACTTCGGGAATGAACAGATCCCAAATCCCGTCAGCGAGCTTCCGCATCTGGTGCTTGCGACCATCCCAGTGGTTGAAGTCTCCTAGTACCGAGGCGCTGCGGGCATTGGGTGCCCAGACTGCAAAGTAAACGCCTTTGACCCCGTTCATTTCAGTCAGGTGGGCACCCATCTTTTCGTAGATGCGATGGTGGTTGCCCTCTGCAAACAAATGCACGTCAAAGTCAGTCAGGTACGGGGACTTGAAGGCATAAGGGTCATAGATAAAGCGCTCGTGCTCACCTTCTTTCAGGCGGAATTGATAGTTAGTCAGTTCGGCTATGGCGATCGTGCATTCAAAAAAATGAGGATGGTGGGTTGACTGCATCGGGTATTCTTCCCGCTGCTCTGGGATCACGACCCAAACGGCATCAGCACTTGGCTGATAAGCTCGCACGACCCAAGCTGGTTGACCATCTTTCTCGACAGCATGAGGACCTAGCACTTCAAACGGATCGTGATGTTGATTCCAAACAATCCGCTCTACCTGGTCTGGAGTGATGGCCGTGGTCATGAAGCTACCTACCTAAGCAAAATTATTAAACTGCAAATAATGTCTGATTCGCAGAAAACCCTAAACAATGCGTTACCAGCTTCAATAAACCGTAGCAAATCATGACCAAAGTCTCAAATCTATTTATACAGTACGTAGTCTTGCGTAGGTATGTAGCCGTAAGGTGATTAGTCCATCCTGCAAAGGCTGTTCATTGCGGGGTGCCGCACATATACAAAACACGCCCTAACTTTATCATCTACAAGTCAGGGCGGTTCAGTCTTTTGACAAGCTCTGCACGCTTGTTTAAGCTATATGTGTGCGAAGCGGCTATGCGGTTGCTTCGGCAACAGGCTCTACGCTCGCCAGCGTTTAAGCACTACCTGTAAACGTCACTTCTGGGAACTTTGCTTGCGCCTCTGCCATTGGTCGCCGCTTGCCTTCTTCTTGCCAGTAGTTGATCACTTCGGTTGCCTGGTTAAGCAGCTCAACGCGATCGACTTCAGAAATCCAATGTTTCGCTTCCATCTCAGTTTTTAACTGTTCCCACGCATCGTTACGGGGCCAGAAAAAGTAGGACGTTAAGGGGCTAGTGCCTTTACCTACGACCTGATCGACGGCTAATGCAACGTTCTCATCTAACCAGAGAACCTTTAAAATAAACTTCGACAACCCAACCTCCGCGTGTCCCAAACTTTTTGCTCACTCTACAGCCTACTACTATATCTTACTGTTGAGTGGATCACCAGCGTTGTGATCCGAAGCAGCTTGGTATTGTTGAACGTTGGGTGTAGGAAGGGGAAAGAGGCGCTTGAGCAATGTGTGGAGGTTAGATGGCGTTAGGCACAGACGTAGAACCAGCAACTTCAGACGTGAGCGACGCTTTGAGCGCGATCGTCGTATTTGATATTGATGGGGTTATTCGCGATGTGGGTGGTTCGTATCGACGGGCATTGGCAGATACGGTAGAACATTTTACGGCTGGAGCGTATCGACCATCCCCGTGGGACATTGACGCACTCAAAGCCGAAGGCTTTTGGAATAATGACTGGGACGCATCGCAAGAATTGCTGTACCGCTATTTTGAGGCACAGGGGCGATCGCGAGTTGCCACGGTTGAAAACTCTATTTACCTTAACTACGACGAACTGGTTGCCTTTTTTCAGTCTCGCTATCGCGGTACCGACCCAACGAACTGGACAGGCTACATCTGCCAGGAACCGCTGCTCCTGCAACCAGCCTATTTGGAACAATTGACTCAAGCAGGCATCCAATGGGGCTTCTTCAGCGGTGCTACAACCGGATCAGCGCGGTTTGTGTTGGAGCAGCGTTTAGGGTTGCGATCGCCTGTTCTAGTGGCGATGGAAGATGCACCCGGCAAGCCTGACCCCGCCGGGCTGGTGCAAACAGTGCGCTTGTTAAACGATGACACCACACCCGTTCTCTACGTGGGAGACACGGTAGCAGATATGTACACGATCGCTAATGCCCGTCAGCTTCAGCCCGGTCGTCGCTGGTTTGCTGTTGGCATCTTGCCGCCCCACGTCCAGGAAACCGCAGAACGCAGCCAGGCATATACTCAAACATTGCAACAGGCAGGTGCGCAAATGGTATTGAGCAATGTGGAGGAGTTGACCCTGGGGGCGATTGGGAGACTGGTGAGGGGGTAAGGAGATGAAGGGATGAGGAGATGGGGCGCAAGGGAAGATTTGAGTTTTGAGTTTTGAGTTTTGAGTTTTGAGTTGAAAGGGAGGAGTGTTTTGAGCTTTAGCCCTCAGCCTTGCCCCTATCCCTCTGCCTAACAACCAACAACCAGCAACTAACAACTCTTCTGGCTTCTGACTCCTCTCCTCTCCCCTCCCTACGCTTTCAGCTTCAAAAACTTTTCCATAGCAGCCACCATGTCTGGGGGCCAGCGACGGTTGGTCTTCAGCCAGCTTAGGTCTTTATACCGTGAGTCTAGACCCACTGCCGATACCCATTGGCTTTCGGCTTCACCCTGTTTTCCCTGTGCCCATAATGCAGCAGTGAGGGCGGCTCGCATATCAGCGAACTTGGGGTATTTGCGTACCAGATTCCGCATTTTACGCACCGCTTCGTCTTGCTTACCCAGTTGATACAGCGCGAGAGCGTAATTGGCGTTGGCAAAGGCGTACTCGCGGGCAAGTTCGGTAGCTTGTTTGTAATCAGCCGCTGCGTCTTCCCATTGTCCCAGTCCGGCTTTGGCGTTCCCACGATTGTTAAAGGCAGCGGGGTCTTTGGGGTCGAGTTCCAGAACGTGATTGTAATCGGCGATCGCGTCGTCCCATCTGCCTAAGCCTTCAAGCGCTGTGCCACGGTTGAGGTATGGGTCAGGTGCCTCTGGTGCCAGCTCGATCGCCTTGTCATAGTCCACCAGCGCACTTTGCAGCTTGTTCTGGCTAACTTTGGCATTACCACGATTGCTCCAGGCGGCGGCAGTTTGCGGCAGTTTCTCGATAATTTGTGTCCAGTAGTCTTCAGCCGTACGGAAATTGCCTTCGTTGGTAGCTTTAAAGGCTTTGTCAGCGATCGCGTCAAGCTGCTTGTACAAGTCTAGAGCCGTCGGTTGCGGTGGTGTCGAGGCTTCTGCTTGAGGTGATGCTGGTGGTTCTAGCACTTCTGCCTGAGAGGGCATGGCTGGTGCCGTGGGAGCAGCCAAGGGTGCTTGCTCCGCCGCCAAAGCAACGTCAGAAACCCCGGTGAAAAGGGTGATGAGCAAGACACTGAAGAGAACGAGAAGGAACTGAATCATAAAAGACTATCCAATGAACAGCAACGTAAGCCAGATGATGATCGGAACAGGTCAAGGATGTTTTTTTGACACGAGAACCATCTCATCTTTGGTTTTATACCAAATCCATTAGCAAAGGCTCCAGATCTTGCCCTCATCCCCAACCCTTCTCCCAAGGGAGAAGAGAGCCGGATTAAGTTCCTCTCCCACAGGAGAGGGATTAGGGTGAGGGCGCATCTATAGCGTTTATTGTGAGATTTGGTATTAAGCAACAGATTGATGTTGATTGCAACGGGATATGCAGTGCGCCAATCTCGATCGCTTTCCCTATGGCTGCACAACCATTACCATCACAGCATAAAAAAAGCTCCCCGATCGACGGAGAGCTTCTAAAGACTGAAATGTAGAGCATTGCTTTAGCCTAAAGCAATGCTCTAGCAGCAACTAGAACGTAAAGGTCGTTCTTAAGGTACCAATGAGAATATCCTCATTTGCATTACTCTGACCAGTGTTAATCACATAGATTACACCGGGGGTGATCGAGATGTTGTCGCTCAGTTGGTATCTGTAGAACGCTTCAAAGTGAAGAGGCTGAGTGTTTTGACCCTGACCGAACTTCCTTGAGTTGCCCAGATAAGGTTCGACACCAGCGGTTAGACCCAGCAGGTTGCCTTTCTTGAGGAAGTCTGCAAAGGCAACTCCAACCCCATACGTCCAGATTTCACCCTCTCCAACGCCGTCACCTGGCTTGTTTGCTTGAATGTACGTGCCAAATGCATTGATTGAAATGGTTTTACCCAAGTTCAGCGAACCTGAAAGACCATAAGCGTTCAAGGTGGTAGATGTGAATTGTCCAGCTTGGCTACCTGCTGCGTTCGTAAACGCAAAGTTACCAGCACTTGTGCCTACAACCGCACCGCCGCTACCAGTATCAAAGATGGCACCACGAGCGTAGGCGTTGACGTAGGTTGCACCAATGGAGAAGAAATCTGTCTTGTAGGCGACCTGAGCCAGAGCAGAGTAACTACCGTTAAACAAACCAGCTTTATCAGCGGGGTTATTCGCGCCAAAGAAGGTCTGGGGGACGTTAAGCTGTCCACCCGTCGCACTCAAACTAGAGTTATTTGCGAGGTAGCCAAGGCTGATCTTGACGCTGTTTGTGACATCAAAGTTTAGACCAATACCCGAACCGCCACCGATGTTGTAAATCGGGTTGCGTTGCGCAAAGATGCTGAGAGGACCGTTACCACCATCAAACCCTTCCATCAAGCCAGCCTGGGTAGGCGCGTAGTCGTACTGCAAGCCAGCAAAGGCTGGAATGTAAACGCTGATCTTATCGCCCAGTGGGAAGTAGTAAGCAACCCAGTCGGCAAAGACCGAGTTTCCGCCAGTACTACCAAACTGGAACGACTGTAGACCAATGCCACCGACAGAATCTTGAAGCGCAAAGGGAACAAAGTTACCCGCAGCAAGACGAGTAATCAGCAGATCTTTGCCTGTAAAGCTGGTATTGAGCGCTAAACGCACCCGGTTTTGAAACACGGTTTCGTTGTCGAACGGCTGTCTGAACTCGTCTGTGACCGCAAAAATCACTTCACCAGCCAGCTTGGTAGTGGTGGAGAATTGCTGTTTCTCAAGGGTCGATGTACGGGCTTCTAGAGAATCAACGCGACCGCGAAGAGTTGCCAGCTCAGCAGCGAACTCTTCCTGCAACTTTTGCAGAACTGCCAAATCTTCTTTCTTAACCAGGTCAGCGGTCCCAGCGGCAATGAGTTCATTTACGCGATCGAGGCAGGCATTCAACCCAGCCGCAAACTCGTAACGGGTCGTAGCACGGTTGCCTCTATAGGTTCTGTCGGGGTAACCAGCAATACAGCCGTAGCGTTCTACCAACGATTGCAATGCCTGAAACGCCCAGTCTGTGGGCTTGACATCAGACAGTTGAGAGACAGACGTTACCTGACTGTTGCTTGATGAGCGACCTTCGCGGGTGTAGCGGTTGATCTGCTTCAAGGAACGATCGGACGCTCTAGTTTCGTCAGGCAACGGGGAGTCATCAGTCGCACCTGACTGATCAACTGGCGTAGCGGCAACCTGCATAGGAAGGTTTTTGGGAGCCAAGCTGGAGGCAGCAGGCTCAACCGTTCCTAGTGCGGTGTCTGATGTAGTTCCAGAGGAAGAATTCTGTGGAACGGCAGCCAACGAGAGAGGCTGCAAAGTAGAAGCCTGCGATTGCATCGCTTCGTTTGTTACTTTGGCTTCCGCCGCGATCGCAGAGGCTGGTACTGCCAGGGCGGCAGCAAGTATTGCAGGGCTGACTAGAAGCGATTTCAAGAAAACGTTTGACATGACTTTAATTTGTCTCCTCACACCGGAATAGAACGACTGTTTGAGCCTTCTATGGTTACATGCAGATCACACAATCCAACGTGCCTACACACTCAGGCATATTCACATTAATTTCTGCGACAAGAGCGTTTTGTGTTCTTAACTACATTTCTCGAATATCATACCCAATCTTTTGCCAGATGTCTTCATCTAAAATAGAAATTGCTGGGATAAAATTATCTTTCTTTGCAGAGTCATTTGCCCGTCGCCTCTCTTCAGTTGCCGTTCTATGCTTTGCCTTGGGGGCTGTACGTGAGCTAAGGGCAAGCTGGTAAGGCTGGAAAGTAAGAATTACCTGTCCTCTGTGGCAAAAAGTGGACGTGGCTGGTTCCAGGGCTTGGCTGCTTCAACTTGAGCTGCTAGCGCTATGAGGGTGGCTTCGGCGGCTGGGCGACCAATAAGTTGGATGCCGATCGGTAATCCACTGGGATCAAAACCTGTTGGAATTGTGATGACGGGCTGTCCGGTCGCATTGAACGGTGGACAGGGGGCAACCCAACCAATAATTTTTGCCATTGTTTTGGCAGGTGGGAGCGTTGCCCATTCACCGATGCGTATGGTGGTGTGAAGATAGGTTGGCAGCACCAGCACATCCACTGTGTCAAAAAATGTCACGATGCGACGGGCAATCATCTGCATTTTGCTGACGGCTCGGAGATACTTGCCGCTGGAGTGAAAGCGCGATCGATTGAGCAACCAGCGATTCATTTTGCCTAGAAAGATAAACGGAATGCCCGCTTCACTGAGCACAGACTGCCAGACGATCGTAAACGGCTCAATAAGGTCGCCCATGTCAGGACAGCCTGGCTCAACCGTATGACCAAGTGCTTGAAGCAACTGCACGGTGTCTAGAACAGCTTGCTTACAGGAAGCATCTGCAACCCCGATCGGCTCAATGGCTGTGGCAAAGGCAATCCGCAGATGATCAGGAGGGGTTTGGGTCGCTGACAGAAAGGAGGATGTAGGGTCGGGCAACCAGTAAGGATCGCCCGTCATGTAGCCCGACATTACGTCCAGCAGCGCTGCCGCATCAGCGACAGTACGCCCGATCGGACCGCTTGTGGCAATGCCGCTCAGCCGATCGCCGTGAGGCGCATGGCTTACCCGCCCTCGTGATGGTTTAATGCCAACCAAACCACAGCAGGACGCTGGACCTCGAATTGAGCCGCCGCCGTCTGATCCCTGAGCGATCGCGCACAGCCCTGCCGCCAATGCCGCTGCCGATCCACCGCTAGATCCCCCAGGTGTATAGTCCAGATGCCAGGGGTTGCGGGCAGGAGGGAAGCCGTCGGGTTCGGTGTAAGGCAGTGTCCCTACCTCTGACGTAGCCGTCTTACCCAAAATGATGAAACCCGCTTGCTTGATCCGGGTAACCACGCCATCATCTTCAGTCGCAAGCCGTTGCTTGAGCATTTTCACCCCATACGCACAGGGCAACCCAGCGACCGGATTCAGGTCTTTGATGGCGATCGGTACGCCAAAAAACGGCGGCAGGTCATCGGTGCTGTAGGCGATCGCCTCTGTTTTGGCTTTTGCATCGGCGATCGCGTGCTCGGCTGCTACGGTGACATAGCTACCCAGTGGCCCGTTAAGTTGCTCAATGCGCTGTAGGTAAAGTTCTACCAGTTCCAGCGGCGAAACGTCCCGGTTGCGGACTAATTGTGCTTGCTCCAGTGCCGGGGCAAAGGCCAGGTCAGTCAAGTTCATCTTACGAAACTCGTTTCAACGGTGCGGGCTGATGGCGTAGAACTTCATCGTACAGACTCTCTAGGTGCGTGATGTTGTCGGTCAGCGTGTAGCGGTCTTTGACTCGCTGACGGGCGTTCTGTCCCAGCAACGTTGTCCAACCCGTATGCTCATACAGTTGAGGTAACAACGTTTTGAGCTGAGTGGCGACGCTTTGAGTCTTCAAAATCACACCTGCTTCATCCTCCAACACTTCACCATCGGCTCCAGCATCTGTGGCAACGCAGGCTAATCCGCACGCCATTGCTTCGAGCAAAGACAGCGACAGTCCTTCGACCAACGACGGCAGCACAAACACATCAGACCCGCGCAAAATGTTGATGCGCTGCTGTTCGTCGGCAATGAAGCCCAGCCAGATGATGCCGTGCTCAGGACCGTAGAAAGGGATCAGCGAGGCTGCCAAAGAGCCGTGATTGCCTACGATGACTAGCTTGGCACGATCGTCTAGACGGCAGTGCTTCCAGGCTTTGAGTAGCGATTCAATATTTTTCTCTGGTGCAATGCGTCCCTGATACACAAAAATACGATCGGCATCCAATTTAGCCTTGAGGCTGGATGACCCAGGAGAATACTTCTGCACATCCACACCATTGGGAATCACCGCCAATTTGGAGGCTGGCACACCGAGGCGCATCAATAGCTCTTCCTGAACATGGGAAAAAATGATGACGCGATCGTATTTCGCTAGAAACGGAGCGTAAAGCTGATACATCAGATGCTGCGTCCCCGATGTGAAATTGCGCGGCTTGCGATCGAACGGCGGATGAAACGTGGCGATGAGCGGAATACCCAACTCGAGACAAATTTCTGGGAGCATAAAGTCCAGAGGCGACAGTGTTAACGACGCATGAACGATGTCAGGGTTAAGCCTGTAGAGCGCTTGAGCCAAAATTTTGCTCGATTTAAACGTTGGAATTGTATAGATTTGCGACTTGTAAAGAAACGGAATCGAAATCTCTTGAAAGTCAGGCCAGTTATCCGGTGGCGGTTCAGCTTGGGCGAAGTGGAAAAAACTGACCTGGTGCCCTCGATCTAGAAGCGCATTTGTCACCTCTCGACCGTAGGTGACATTGCCGCAGAAAGGCGACTTTTTTCCGAGCCAGGCAATATGCATTCAGGGTATCAAGCGAAAGGGATAGGGTTCAGTCTTAACGGTCAGTCGTTAGCGAGCCATTAGCATGAGTCCAACAAACCGAAACCGTACAGCCCGCAACCCACTAACGCTGGTTTAATCCTGTACGGGAAATATACCAGGTTAAGACCCCTCCTGCGACGACCAACATCGCAAGACCCAGAAAGACAGCACGCAAACCGAAGAAGGTTTCGGCAACACCAGCAAGCGCCAAAGGCAGGCTAAGCGCAATGTTGATGGCGTTGTTTTGTAGCCCAAAGACTTTGCCCCGCATTGCCTCCGGCGTTTCTTCCTGAATCGCTGTTTGCATGGGGACACCCACGACAGCCGCAAAGCCACCCAGCGCTGCAATTAGAACCAGTGTAGGCACCAACCGTGTAACAGAGAGGGCAATACCAAACAACGAGGCTGCCATACCAAGCGAACCAAAAAGACTCAACTGCGAGTGGGGGAAGCGTTGCCCAAAGTGACCAATAAACGTCGCCCCGATCGCCATTCCCACCCCGCCCATTGCCAGTAAAAAGCCGAACTGGGAGGATTTAATCTCTGGTGTGACTTCTGCCAGACGTACCGAAAGCACAGCCAGCGCTGCAAAAACTGAGAACAAAATGACTAACTGAATCAGAGCGCTCCGCACTCGACCCTGCTCCGCTAAAAAGCGTAAGCCATCGCGGATGTCCTGCCAGACGTGAGGGTGGGTCGTTTCAACGCTGGACTCACCGCCCTCAGCATTCACAACTGCTACAGTGGGGTTCTTTTCACCCGTTCGCAGCCGCAGCAGAATCAACCCGGCGATCGTGTAACCGCTAGCAACCACCAACTCTTTGCCCAACCCGATCGCCGTCCAGCCTAGATGGTTGATTAACGTGTCCGCCAGCGCCAACAGCGGTTCACCCACTGCAAACCCAATGATCACCGATGCCATCATCGTAGTGGTGTAAAGCGAGTTGGCAGACAGCAGATGCCGTCGCTCAACCACCAGCGGCAAGGCTGATTGCTCGGCTGGCGCAAAAAATTGGGTCAGCGTTGAAACCAAGAACGTAATACCAAGCAGCACGCAAAAGCCAACAGGTAAGCCTGCCAGGGGTGACCAACCCTTCGAGAGCCAGAGCAGCGGTGGCAGCATAAAGACCAGCCCACCACGCAAGAGATTGGTCAGCACCAGCATCCTCTTTTTGGACCAGCGATCGACAAACACCCCGGCGATCGAGCCAAACAGCACCGCCGGAATGGTAGAGGCAATCATGATCGATGACACCCAGCCACTGATCGACTGATCGCCACTCTGGAAGCGACTAGCAATCAGCGCAATCATCAATACCAAATAAACCTTGTCTGCCAGTTGCGAAAAAACCTGACCGCTCCACAAAGTCAAAAAATTGCGATTCTTTAAGACTGGAAAGAAGCCCCGCTCTGGCTCAGGTGTTTGACCATTGGGTTGAGCCTCCACTGTCGCGGGAGTGCTAACAGGTACGACAGCGGCATTACGCCCATTACCGTTTGAGCGCGATGCCTCTTGAGACGGCAACTGTACTGCTTTGACCTCTATCGGCTCAGACTCATCGTGCTCTAAACGGCGCGGCAGTGAATCTCCAGACTTGAAAATGTCTTCTGCCACTCTTGGTCTGCCAGCATCTTCGCTGCTCATTGGTTCCAGCGCGTCTGACGACGATCGTCCTCGATCGTCAGGCAAAGCGTCGGCTTCGACCTCACGCGGCTTTTCGTTGATATTGTCACTGATGTTTGGTGGGTTCAAAGACAACATCACTGTGGCTTCCAGGTCAGAGTTAGACAATCGCATCATAGCTTGAAGAGGTGTTTGAAAACATCAGGCAGAGTCGGCAGTCGCAAAGCAGGCATCAATGAGAGTTGCAGAGCGAATCGGGCGATCGAAATAGTACTGAGCGTAGGCGCGTAGCGCTTGCTCAATCGACTGCCATAGCTGATCGATCGTCCGCTGAGACGCTGTTTCCGCCTGCATTTGAGCTAGCAATACAGTCGGCTCAGGCAGCTCTGCATCCGTAAGATGCTGCAAGATCATCAGTTCGGGCGCACTCAGTCGCCGATGTAGCCCAGCCTTTGCTAGCGAAGGCTTGTACGTGCTGCTGGTCGTATTCGCTACAGGCAAGCTACCACGTGGCTCCTCTGCTTGAGACACCGCAACAGCCGCCGCCTCAGCCGTCCTATACTGACGGCGTGGTGGTTGTGTCGCCAGCAACTGTTCTAGTGTAGACAGTGTGACAGTGCCGCCAGCGGGGATACTGAACCCAATCCGCCAGGTACGATCGCCAAAATCAGGCGGCAGCGCTTCGCGAGTCACGCAGCAAAGATGCACCTGGGGCGCAACCCCTGCCAGCACGAGCAATTGAAAAACGGCATGGGTCAAATGAGCCAGTACCTGTGAGGCGGGCGATCGTTCCAGTCGCGCTAGATGTTCGTTGAGCAGGCAAAAGAGGTCTTCCTGCGGTTGGTCGCTTAACGCTTGATGCAGGCACAGTTCGGCAAGATATTGACTGGCAATCAACTTTTTCAAATCTTGCCCCAAGCGAGGATGCGACTCTAGCGTGTCTGCTTGCGTAATTTTGTCGAGCGATCGTCCTTTGGCAATCAGCAGCTCATTGACGACAAACAGTTCACTTCGTCCGCCTAACCGCGAGTTGTGCTTGCGTGACCCCATTGCCACTGCCCGCACCAAGCCAAACTCGCGCGTCAAAATCGTCAGCAGTCGATCGGACTCACCCATTGGCATACTTTTGAGATTAATTCCAGTGGCTTTGTAGGTGCGACTCATGCAGAAAAAGTTTAGGGGTCGGGGGACGCAGGAGGGGATGGGTCAAGCGAATGGCAATAGCGCAGGAGGACATAGCTGAGAGAGAAAATTTTGTGTCGAGAAGGCGTTGTGTTGGAGAAAGCCTGCGCTGAGAGCTGCCTACCCCTTGCTCACTTGCCCCTCTGCTTCTACTCCCGCTCTAATAGTTAATAACGTTAGGTCTCTTCTACCCTCTATCTTTCAAGCTCAAACGTCTCCTTTTACCGTTCTAACGTATTGCAGTGCCTTCCCGCTGTCGGATGAGTTCGGGACCGCGAGACGTGCCAAGTCGAGTCGCTCCAGCCATGATTAACTCTAGTGCCTGCTCCGCAGTGCGAATGCCTCCCGATGCCTTGATGCCTATTCGGTCTTTAGTCAATTCTTTAAGTAGGCGAACATCGGCAACCGTAGCCCCCCCATACAAACCTGTGCTGGTTTTTAAGAAGGCAACCCCTGCCTCCATGCAGACTTCAGCCGCGATCCGCTTCTCTGCTTCAGTCAATAAAGCGAGTTCTAAGATTGCTTTAATGGTTTGACCGGTGGCATCGTAAATTTCGGCAATTTCGCGGTGTACGGCATCCGTTTTACCTGCCTTTAACCACCCAATGTTGATGACCACATCGAGCTCAGTCGCCCCATGTTCAACTGCCTCTTGCGCTTCGTAGAGCTTGACGGCTGACGTGGTCGCCCCATAGGGAAAGCCAATAACAGTACAGACCTTAGGACGTTTGCCATGCAGTAGCACAGCGGCTTGCCGTACGTAGGTTGGGTGAAGGCAAACCGCTGCAAAATTGAATTGGTCTGCATCCGCGCACCACTGCTCAACTTGCTCTGGTGTTGCGGTTGGAGTGAGCAAGGTGTGGTCAATAAAGGGAGCGAGATCAATGTCTGAACTTTCCCGGCTCGATCGCTCTGCCATAATCTCTCCCAATCGTTGACATTCTCAAAGCCAAATCTTCACAAGCTAACGTGCAAAAGCAAGCTACTTTACTGTTAGCAGGCTCAACCCAATCAGCGTAGCGATGCTCAGTGAACCCGTCAGAAACATCAGCGATCGCCCGATCGGCACATTCAAAACATAAAACGCAGGATACAACACGCGAGCGCTGACGTAAGCGATCGCTGTCCAGCCTGCCAGCGCTGACTGCTGCCCCGTGACGTATGCCATCAAAGCAGCAGCGGCAAACAATACAAACGATTCAAAGGCATTTTCGTGCGCCCAGGTAGCCCGCTGGGCATAGGCAGGCAGTTTATCGAAGAGCGCGCGCGGGGATGCCATATCGTAACCCGCTTGAAGGCGACCGTAGGCGACGACTAAAAACGGCAGATAAATTAAGGCAGCGGCAGCGGCGATCGAGTACAGCAGAAGTGTTGGCGTAGGAAGCGGTAAGGATGGCAATGAAAGCATACGCGGCTTGTAATGACGGCTGTTTCGATTGAGGCAATTTGCTTGGTGCTGGAAGGGTTTAGTCGCGATCGCATCACAACGCAGCGACTTCCATTATCGCGCCCCTCGCGGCAGAGTGACCAAATCCAGCGCCTCTCCTTGGAGATTAATGGTGCTTGTTGAGCGCTTTGAGTAAAATCTAGGTAGGCATAGCAATCGTTAAAGTCGCTGGGACAGCGTGCAAGGGTAGAATCCCTGGCTAGGGCAACGCCTTCACACCCTCCGACTCCGATGCCTTGAGCCATTGGGCAGCAGCTATAGCAGTTCATGCACCTGGGAATGGTATGGAAAGGCAGCAACATCAGCACGGGTCAAAACAGCCACGACCACCGATACCAGAGCGATCGAGCCAGCAGCTACGAAAGCCAAAGGCAGCGTTTAGCCTCGGCAAACCTGTCTGGAATCGCTCTCTAGTGGTTTTGGGTGGTGCGTGGGTCGTTGTCGTGATCATTGCGTTCACAGCAGTTAGTGGTTTACTGAGTCCTAACCTGTCCAGCAACAACCAAACTCCAGGAGCAGCGCCTGTTCGGGTTACTGCTACAACAGCACGAGCGGCCAGTCAAAGCCACCTTCCGCTATGGCTGTTTGGGGCAATCGCCCTAAGCTGTGCCACTGGTTCAATTCTCGTCTCCAAACAGGTTAACCGTCCTCCACGTCCCCGCAAGAACACTAAGCCCAAGCGGTTAGCACCCTACATCGCTCCAGAGGCGACAGAATCTTCTTTCCTAACAACTCAGTCTCAGCCCCCTGCTGCTAGGGTGCCATCGGTTGCGCTTGTCCCCGGTTCTGTGCCGCACGCGCAGACTGCTGCCCCTTTCATGGCTCCTGCAACCTTGATGCAACTGGCTCATCAAGAGTCACAGGCGGTTAGAAAAACGCCTAACGTGCAAGCGCCAAGCGCGCCCGAAAACAATAAGCCGCTCGACTGGGGCGAAGCTAGCCTTGCCGATAAATTGGACATCCGCAAGCCGCGATCGATGTCATCGTTGCTTTAGTCTGGTGCCTGGTTACTTGATTGCGAGTGTCGATCGCCAGTCTCGAATCGCCGTTTCAGACCACAGCCAGTTTTTCGCCAGTTCTTCGGGTTGAAAGTTAATGGGATCGTCAGCAAGTACTCGTTGGCGGAGCTGAATGGCTTCGTTTTGGAGGCTTGCTTGCTTTGTGGGCGGTTGACTTGCAGCCGTTTTTGCGGCGATGAGAGCCAGCCCTGCATAAGCCGTAAGGGTCTGTGAGGGGGAGTTGGTCTGTGTTACAGTGCCGTTTTGTTTACCTTCTAGCTTGAGCGCTTGCAGCCACGCACGGCTGGCGCGATCGAGCTTACCTTCCGTGTAGTAAGCAAAGCCCAACGCGTTCTGGTACTGAGAGCTAGGCTGTTGCTTGACAGCGGTTTCCCAATAGCGACGCACATCATCCACGCTGTAATCTTTGTTGCCCACCTTCAAGGATTGCCACGCAAGGCGACCCATGAGAAAGTTGACGGTTGCATTATCTGACTGCCGACCCAAAGCGGGTGTCAGCACCACGGCAGCCTGGGCAAGTGCGCCACGATCGAGGAGCGTTTCGATCGCAGCTTGAGCATCCGTAATCTTGCCCTGATTGAGTTTCTCCGTCGCCAATGCCGTGATCAAATTGGTACTGAGCTGTTTCAAATCGCCAGTGGTATTGGGAGTATTAAGGGCAGATTCAGGAGGCAGTAACGAAGGTGTTGTCGGCAACCAGCGATCGCGGAAAAACCAGGTGCCAAACAGCAGCGTGGCAATCATGCCAGTACCCACCCACAGCAATGGCTGGCGGTGCCACGGTGACTTGGCGTGAGCAATGGACGAAGAGGGCATACCAGAAGCCGCCAATTGCAGACGACTGTCGTCATAAGCCAATACCCGCTGCCCAGTTCCCTGTCGATGCGTCGGTGCGCGTTCTAGCAACGCCTGTTTAGCTTCCCCAAGACTGCCTTGCCGCTGGAGGGTGACTTCTAAGTTACGTTTTGCACTGATTAAACCAGGGTCAAGCTGAATCGCATGGTCGTAAGACCGCACAGCGTCATTAAGATTGCCTTGCTGATAGAGTGCTAACCCCAGTTGATTGTGCGCTTCTGCCAACGCGGGGTCGATTTGTAATGCCTGATGGTATGCCGCGATCGCCTCTGCGACATAGCCTTGCTGGTTGAGCGCCATACCCAAACGGTAGTAAGCATTGGCATCGTTAGGGTTGTCGTGCACAGCTTGATGACAGGTCGCGATCGCCTCCGTCAACTTACCAGTCTCCGCCAGCATCCTTGCCAGGTCAGAATAAACCTCGACTTCGCTTGCGCTCACTGGAGTTGAGGTCAGTGCGCCTCCACTTTGTCCATCTTGCTCAGAGTGATCGGCTGTCTCTGCTATCGCTAGCTCGTTTGGGTAGTCGGGCAGAATGAGGTAGTCGTCTGCGTTAAACGTGTAGGCAGCTTCAGGCAGCAGGTTTTCGGAAGGATGGGCTGGCAGCAGGCGATCGTCCTCGACAGGGTCAGCAGTTGCACCATGCGAGAGCTGATTCACCAGATGGGCAACAGTCTCCATATCGCTCTGGTAGTCCGGATCGTCGAATTCCAACGCGTCTAACGCATCAGACTCAGCCACAAATGCAGCCGACTCGTCTACAGATTCATGCCGATCGAGTTCATTTTGCTCTGGAGCCAGTAGAACATCATCGTTCCCCTCGCGCAGCGTGCCCGTTGGCACAGGCTCCACAGCCAAGGCTAGGTTCGTTTCGGTCGGATCGATCGAGCTATCCGCCTCAGGCACACGATCAGCGATAGCACTGTTCGCTGGCTCGCTCAGCCCGTCCAGCGATTGAAGATCGCCATTAAACTCCGGGTGGAGATAGAGAATCGGCAGCGCCCAGTAAAGTTGCTTTGAGCTGTAGGAAGATACCAACCCCTGGCGGGCACGATTCAGGCTTAGATCAACCGGATAAGCCTGCTTCAAATTGCGGTAGAACAAACGGCTCAAATTTAGCGCCACATCATCTGGAATGCGCTCTGCCATTGCCAGCACAGCCGGAATGCCTCGTTTGACCAATGCTTCCGCCAAGTTACCGTCGCCTGCCGCACTAACAGACTCAGTCGTGGCTGTATAGACACCCCGGCAGGAATTGAAGACCGCCATGCGGATGCCGTTGTTGACCAGCAGCCCAGCCAGGTCATCGCCACTCAGCGTCTCAGTCAGCCCCGTTTTGCTGCTGACTAGGTAGAGCTTGCCGCCAGCCGTCCCCTGGTTGCTGTGCCCTGCATAATGCAAGACATGATAGTGGTTATGTTCCAGCGCCTGCGTGAGCTGTTCGCGTCCAGGTTGCTCTAGAATCGTGAGCTGAATGTCTGAGTGACGACTGTTGCCATTGCGGCTACCGTTTTGGACAGTGGTTTCTAACTCTTCCTGGAGGTACAGTGCTTCTTGCTTGAGCGCCAACATTTCCTGGTCGGTCGGAGCTGCCAACACCAGGAGAATTTTCAGCGGCTGATTGGCATCGATCGCCGTAGCAGACTGAAATTGCGACAGCGATGCCATTGTGGCGAAGCTGGAATGATAGCGGGAGAAGACGACATCGGTTCCAGTGGCAAGCGGACGATCGCCCGCATGAAGCACCTCCCACGGCAGTCGCGGCAGTCGCATATCTTTCAGCCCCAGCCGTAAGCGCAACACTTCCTGACGATGTTGGGCAATGCCTTGGGCGGTCATCCAGCTATCACGGATGGTGCCTTGAAAGAGCGCATTGTAAAGCTGTTGTCCAAGCGCTACTAGCGTTCCCTGAGCTTCGGGTACTTGCTCAGAGGTCAGGGCTAACGTATTGGGAAACGAATGGAGTGTATCACCACGCAGCAATCCCTGCAACGGGTCATTCATGAGAAGACTCGCCTGGGTCAACCACTCCGCAACGGGCCAGGTAACCTGTTCCTCCGCCAATGGCACACCTGGTGCTACCCGTTCCGTCCGTACAAGGTAGTCGTCTTCCCCTATCGGAGTCACAGAAATATGAAATTCCTGGGTCACAGTTCTTCTCCAAGGAGACTATAGATGCAATCCCCTGTCTGTCCAAACCACGATCGCAGAGGGGCTAACCTTTTTAGTCAACGATCGTGGTGATGCATCAGGGGAACTTATTGTGATCTTGATCATGCTCACTCATTTTTAGGTTGCCCTACTGAGGCAAGAACAACACTATTGCTTTACTTTCCACACAGAGAGCGGCTCAGTTGTTGGTAACTTCAGGGAGTGGAGTGACGATTTCGGTAAATGCACTGAGTCAGCAAACTCAGCTTTGTTAGGTCTTGTCGATCATGGCATGGGCTACCTACGTGGATGTGCTTCAACAGGAAAGGTTACCGAAACTTCAAACAGCGTCCAAATCTCTTTAAGGAATCAGC
>JACMKO010000465.1 GCA_014380065.1 Leptolyngbya sp. ES-bin-22
ATCTGTAGCCTTTGTTCATTGACTTGGTATGAGTCCGTTGTGTAAAACAATATATAAGTAGGAAGGCACAATCATTTGTAGGATGGGTAAAGCCGTTCCGGCATACCAGAAAAGCGGAAGCGTACCCCATGCGGGCATAAAGCCTTTGGCATGGCTGCGCTAGGGGTTTCATGCTTCAACCCAACCTACAGCTATTTTAGATTTAATTCCACCCACCTACTTAGATGCATTAAGCAAAAGCGCTAGAGAGTGAAACAATCTCTCTAGCGCTTTTGTCGGTTGATGTCAGAATCAGTTACCGCAGCCAATTCCTCAAGGAAAGCTCAAGATGAGGTTTTTACCTGACGCGCCATATCCAAAAAGGACGACATATTGGCACCGGGACGACGACGACCGTTTGAGCTACCGTTTGGAGCTAGATACTTAGGCGCAAACGTTGTCACAGTAGGCTGAGGCAAGTTGAGAGCCGCATTAGCGGCAGCAGGCTTTGGTTCGACCTTCTCAACAGCGGCAGCAGATTTAGCCGTTCGCTTTGGTTTTACAGACTCGGACTTTAGCGCTGGAGCGGTAGCCTCTGTCTTGACAGACTCTAACTTCGCAGGTGTGTTGATAAAATCGGCTTGTGGCTCTGCGATCACAACCGACGTTTTAGCAGGAGTGACAGCACCATTGCCAATGCCTTGCGCCTCATCTAGCTCCAGAAAATACCCGGAGTTGCGAGCTTTACGGGGCTTCGGTGCAGTACCTGCGATAGCATCTTGAGTTTTTTTGGAGCTAAATAACCCGCCAAAAAAGGAAAAAACACCAGACAATAAATTTTTGAGAAAATTGACAAAACTGCTCATTGCAACTGCTCCTGAAAGGCGTACCGATGAAAAGGCATATCGATAGAAATGCGCAACGGTTGTAAACGGGTGACGCTAAAGCCGCGCTACCCAACTCAAATTATCGCGGTTTTATGAGTCCAGAAAGGCTAATATTGCGATTTATTAATTATTTGCTTATTAGAATTAAAGTGACGAATTGACGTTGTTTAACCATTTGGTTAGCTGTCCTAGTGCGATCGGTGCCGGACAGGATCGCAGTTTAGACTCGGAGTACGATGTATGGCACTCAATGAACACTCCAACCCCGCGTAATCCAGTCCTGCTGCTGCACGGCATCTGGGATACTGGCGCAATCTTTCAGCCCATGAAGCGCTATCTCAACAGCTTGGGCTGGGAAACGCACGACCTTAACCTCACGCCAAACAATGGCGATCGGTGCCTTTCAGAATTGGCACAGCAAGTAGCGGCGTATGCCGATCGCACCTTTGCCCCCGAAACACCGTTTGATTTGCTTGGCTTCAGCATGGGCGGCATTGTTGGGCGTTATTATCTTCAGCGTTTAGGTGGGATCGATCGCGTCCAGCGTTTTGTCACGCTATCGTCTCCTCACAGCGGCACCTGGGTCGCCTATGGCTCTTTGCGTCTGGGCTGTATGCAAATGCGTCCTGGTCATCCCTTTCTGCAAGACCTGAATCAAGATCTTGCGATGCTCGATCGGCTCAACTTCACTTCAATCTGGACACCGCTTGATGCCATGATTCTGCCCGCCAGCAGTTCTCGCGTGTCGATTGGTCGGGATGTCAGAGTTTGGGTACCTTTACATCGAGACATGGTAACTCATCCCCAGAGCTTGAAAGGTGTTGCTGATGCCCTGGTAGAACCCGTGCGAAGGAAACCCGACTTACAGGTTTCACGCAGCAACTCCATTTGAACGCACACGAGTTGACGAACTTATCGTTAGAATAAAGGACTTGAGCGATGAATGGTTCTGTGCTGAGCTGCATTCATCCTTTAGCGCTTAGCCTTTATCCTTTCTTCCTATGCCCTTGCCTATTGTTGCTATTATCGGTCGTCCTAACGTGGGCAAGTCTACGGTTGTCAATCGCTTGTCGGCATTGCAAGATGCCATCGTGTTTGATGAACCGGGCGTGACGCGCGATCGCACCTATAAACCTGCCTTCTGGCGCGATCATGAATTTCAGGTTGTGGATACGGGCGGCTTGGTGTTTGACGACGACACCGAGTTTTTGCCCTTCATTCGCGAACAGGCAATGGCAGCGCTGGCAGAATCAAGCGCCGCGATTTTCGTGGTGGATGGGCAGATGGGGCTGATGCCATCGGACGAAGAAATTGCCACCTGGCTACGACAACAGGCTGTTCCCGTCCTGCTGGCGGTGAATAAGTGCGAATCGGTGGATCAAGGTGCAGCGCAGGCATCAGAATTTTGGTCGTTGGGCTTGGGTGAACCGTTTCCGATTTCGGGCATTCATGGCAACGGCACAGGCGAATTGCTGGATCAGTTGATTCTGCACTTGCCACCCGCAAATGAAATTGAAGCGTCAGACGAGATTAAGGTGGCGATCGCCGGACGACCAAACGTGGGCAAATCTAGCCTACTGAATGCGTTCGTTGGCGAAACGCGGTCGATCGTCAGTCCCATTTCGGGCACCACACGAGACGCGATCGACATGGTTGTGCAGCACGGCGAACAGACCTATCGCCTGATCGACACGGCTGGCATTCGTAAGAAAAAACAGGTTGAATACGGTCCCGAATTCTTTGGCATCAACCGCGCCTTCAAAGCGATCAATCGGGCGGATGTAGTACTGCTAGTGGTCGATGCGCTGGATGGTGTGACCGAGCAAGACCAAAAGTTGGCGGGACGGGTTGCCGATGAAGGCAAAGGATGCGTCATTGTGGTCAACAAGTGGGATGCCGTCGAAAAAGATTCCTACACCATCTACGATCACGAGAAGTTGGTGCGCGATCGCCTCCACTTCACCGAATGGGCAGATGTTATCTTTATCAGCGCCAAAACCGGACAGCGCGTGGAAAAGATTCTGGATATGGTCAACATTGCCGCTGAGCAGCAAAAGCGCCGCGTGACCACCTCCGTTATCAATGAAGTGCTGGAAGAAGCGGTGGGTTGGCACTCGCCACCGACCACGCGCCAAGGTCGTCAGGGCAAAATCTACTACGGCACTCAGGTAAGCAGTCGTCCACCCGCGATCGCCCTTTTCGTCAACGATCCCGCCCTTTTTAACGACAACTATCGCCGCTACATTGAAGGACAGTTTCGCAAGTCCCTCGGCTTCACGGGCACACCCATTCGCCTCTTCTGGCGCGGCAAGAAAACGAGAGAAGTTGAACGGGTCACTGCAAACCGAGCCACACGAGTCAAGGAGTTTTAGATTGCAGATGGCAGCTTCAATCTAAAAATGCTAACTAACAATGGATTTACTGCGCTCCCTCCCCCTGGGACTTTACCTAGAACAACCCATCACCTGGCTGCACCGTCTCGATCCACGGCTTAAGTTAGCCTGGTTAATGACCTTTTTAGCGGCTCCCCTGCTGGCAAACTCATTCTGGCGCGTGTTGCTGGTGGTGCTGCTGATTGCTGTCACCGTCTTCGCCATGATTCCCTTGCGCGTCTGGCGGCAACAGATGGGTTGGTTGTTGGTGCTAAGTCTGATGGTGTTTGCCTTAACAACCGTGATCCCCGATGGGCTGAAAACACGACAACAGGCTCGCTTACCCGTCGATGAGCTTGCCTTTGCACAGCAGCCATCAACGCTGCCACCCACTCCTCAGCCCCGTCCCTGGTATAACCCGTTTGGCATCGGCAAGCCCGCTACCTCACCACCCGCAGGAACGGTGCTCAATGATTCTCTGCCGCAGCCGACAAGCTATCGCTATATCTTGTTCAAGCGTGGCTCGATCACGGTGACGCAGCGATCGGTGGATTTAGCGATTCGCTACAGTACGCTGCTCTTTACCCTGCTCTACAGCACCAACCTTTTTCTATTGGTCACGGCACCCGAAGAAATTACCGCCGCGATCGAAGACTGGATGTCACCTCTGCGCCGTTTCAATCTGCCCATTACGGAAGTTGCCCTGACGCTGACGCTCTCCCTCCGCTTCATTCCGCTCGTGCTAGAAGAAGTGCAGAATTTGGTGCGATCGGTCAGCACTCGCGCAATCAACTGGCGTAAGCTGGGCTGGCGACGGGCGCTGCAAGTTTGGTTAACCGTTGCTGAACGACTGCTCAACAACCTCCTGTTACGAGCAGAACAAATTGCCAGCGCGATGAAAGTACGCGGCTTTACCAGCCCAAACGAGCATCAAGTCCAGTGGCACCAATTTCAATTGCGATGGGGCGATTGGCTGGCGATCGTCAGCCTGGTTGGGTTATGGAGTGCCCGTTTAGTGTGGGGTTGGGAACTTTAGGTCGGGAGTGGTGAGAAGGGAGTGGCTAAAAGCAGAGGGGATGACTCAAAACTCACAACCCAAAACTCAAAACTTCCCCTGCTCCCTCTGCCCCCATCTTCCTTACCTTCTCTCCTCACAAAACCTTATGCAGAGGCTTCGTTATCACGTAAAGTGATGGCATACCAACGTTAAGGTGTACTATTCTCATCGTCGTCCTGTCTAGACCTGAATGAGCAACGAAAATTACTTAAATCATCCGAATTTTGGCTTGCTTTTCAGAGTTTGTCTCATTGATGCAGCACGTGAGCTATTTACGACGCTCTATGCACAGCGGCTGTTCTTTCTGGTGGCAAATGGTGACGACGGGCTAGAGTTTGAACCCATTACCCGGACTGATGCTCGCATTTTGGTCGAGAACCGTATGCGAGTCCTGCGTCGCCACGGACAACAGCAGGACTACAATCAGCTTCAGGTGATGTATAAACAAACATTTCAATGACAGCGTTTTCTCAGCTTAGCGGTACAATCGCAGAACGAATTCACTGCATTCGCCAAACATTGCCGGACTCAGTGCGGTTAATTGCAGTCACAAAGCAAGTTTCAGTGGCAGCGATGCGAGAAGCGTATGCGGCTGGAGTGCGTGATTTTGCCGAAAATCGAGTGCAAGAAGCAGAGGTTAAACAGGTTCAGCTTCACGACTTGACCGATGTAACCTGGCATTTGATTGGACACTTGCAAAGCAACAAAGTGCAGAAAGCATTGGACTGCTTTCAATGGATTCACTCGATCGACGATTTAAAGCTGGCACAGCGATTAAACCACTTGGCAGCACAGCGATCGCAAAAACTACAAGCACTGCTTCAGGTGAAGCTGTTGCCTGATCCAAACAAATACGGTTGGTCAGCGGCAGATCTTTTGCGCGATCTTTCAGCACTGAGTCACTGTGAAAATCTCAGCATTCAAGGGTTGATGACAATTCTGCCGTATGGCTTAGCCGCAGCGGACGCAACTGTGGCATTTCAAAAGACAGCCGAGTTAGCTAACACGATTCGACAGCAGAATTTGCCTCATCTGCAAATGCAAGCGCTATCAATGGGGATGTCTAATGATTACGCGTTAGCCGTGCAGTCGGGCGCGACAATGATTCGGTTGGGGCGCATTCTCTTTGGCGATCGTCAAGCATAGACGTATAGCGATCGTCACAACGTTTAGGACATGGGGATCAAAGTGTGTGTGGGCGTTGCCCCCAGCCAGGGGTTCCATCCCTGCACCCCGTCCTAACCCATCTGTCTATTGCTGTATCTATACCTTGCAAAAATAGCGGTTAGCTGTGATCAGAGCCGTTGCAAACATGAGGAAAAAATGAAACGGCTTCTCGAATTTCAGAACAGCCGCAAAATTTAAGAAAAAATGAAGCGCTTTTCAAAAGATGGAGTATCTTGAATGCTAGAGTTCCAGCTTGGCAAAGGGGGCGCATAAGCTTACTCATTTGCACCTTATAGCAATGATTTAAACATCTGATCGGAAAAACTTTTGGTGACATGCTTGGATTTTGGAATCTGGATGTATACTATTCTTTCAATTCAGTTGGGGTAGACGGGGTGCCTGAGCGATTTGCTTGCAGATCTAAGCCTTCATCCATTGGGCTTTTACTCAACGTTTCAGAAGGCAATCCTCTTGCCGATGCTTTCGATCTTACAGACTAGATTTAGCGATATTCCTGATATCTGGTCGCTATACCTTTTTTCGATTTAAACCTGATCGTGATGGAGCGTGAACAGTGAGCGGCATTTTTAGCAAGTTACGGGACTTTGTTGGATTTAACGAACCTATGGACTACGAATACGAGTACGACGAAATGGATGGAGATGAGTACCAAAATCTCTATCAGCAAGAGCATGCCCAGCCTGCTGCCCCCCAAGAAGATGCCCGCGTTCGCCGTCCTAGCCGCTTGCGTGAGCGTGCCCCTCTGGGTACAGAGGTCGGTGCAATGGGAGCATCGCCAATGGGTAATGTCATCGGCATGCCCGGTGTGAATGGCGTTTCTGAAGTTGTGGTGATGGAACCTCGCTCGTTTGAAGAAATGCCCCAGGCAATTCAAGCGTTGCGCGAACGTAAGTCTGTTGTGCTCAACCTGACCATCATGGATCCTGACCAGGCGCAGCGTGCGGTTGACTTTGTGGCAGGCGGCACCTACGCGATCGACGGTCATCAAGAGCGCATTGGCGAAAGCATTTTCTTGTTCACCCCAAGCTGTGTACAGGTCAGTACGCAGGGCGTTCCAGGCTACGAAGCACCCCAGCCGCAGCAGCCTCAGGCTCGTCCCACCCGTCAGGCAGCACCTGCACCAGCCTGGGCAAGTGAGCAAATGAGAATGGCACAGTAGTAGTTTTTAGTCATTAGTTGTTCGTTGTTAGACAGGAGATAGCGCTGATTTCTAACAACTAATAACCAAACGCTAACAATGTGGAGACAGTTACATTGGCGATCCAGCTTGGTATGATTGGCGGCGGGGTTATGGGGGAAGCTCTGTTATCCCGTCTGGTCGATCGTGGTGTTTACGCGCCGCAAGCTGTTTTGGTGAGTGAACCGCAAGCAGAGCGGCGAGAGTTTTTGGCGCAGACATACGGTGTGCAGGTGACAGCGGAAAATCGTGCAGCAGCAGAGGCTGACGTGCTGTTACTGGCAATCAAACCGCAGATTCTCGGCGTGGTGACAGCAGCTTTAACAGGGGCGTTTGAGGCGCGGTCGACTCCCTTGCTAGTTCTTTCGATTCTGGCGGGAACGCCGTTGAGTAAGCTGGAATTTGCGTTTCCCAACCAGCCAGTGGTGAGGGCAATGCCTAACACGCCCGCCATCGTAGGGGCAGGTATTACGGCGATCGCCCCCGGTACTCATGCTCAACCACAGCATTTGGCACAGGCACGGCAGATTTTTGAAGCTGTCGGAGAAGTCGTAGAAGTCCCTGAAGCCTTGTTGGATGCTGTTACGGGCTTGTCTGGATCAGGTCCAGGCTACGTGGCGCTGGTTGTAGAAGCCCTCGCAGATGGTGGCGTAGCGGCAGGGTTGCCACGGGCGATCGCCCTCAAACTGGCACTCCAAACGGTGAAGGGGACGGCACAGTTACTTCAGGAGTCGGGGCAGCATCCTGGTGCACTGAAGGATCAGGTGACGAGTCCTGGTGGAACGACGATCGCAGGCATTGCCACATTAGAACGTGCGGGACTTCGATCGGCATTGATTGAAGCAGTGCTGGCTGCCTCTGGGCGATCGCAAGCATTAGGACGCTAAGGAACAAGAATTTAATCACCTCGGCGTTTTCCGTAGGGGCGCACAGCCGTGCGCCCCTACCTACGAACAATTTGTCGGTTTTATTAAATCCACGATCCTTAGGATTGTGGATTTATAAGGTGCAATGCTTTCTGTCGGGACGTTACATGTAACGTCCCGACAGAAGAGAGGTGGTTCAGGTTAATTAATCCACGATCCTAAACAGAAGCTGTGCATCGCGTGATGAATCTTTTCTAAAGACAAGCCTGGGTGAAATCAGGCTGCTTTTGAGTTTTCTGCTCATTTCATACTCCCTCGTTTAGACGTTCCGGTTGCACGTCCCGACCCCTCGTATAACGACAGAGTATCGAAATTTAGAATCTAACCTCGATTGAAGGAGGAGCAATGGACTTGTCTCACGTGGCGGTGCAGTTGATCGCTGCGATCGTCTGCGCTGGTGTCGCCAATATGCTGATTCCCCGTCAGATTCCCGGTAAGTTTCTGGGCTTTATGCTGACTGGACTGGTGGGTGTTTGGCTGGGAGAAGCGGTTTTCAAACTGCTCAAAGCTCAGCACGGGCTAAACTATCCCTTTCTCTACTGGGGCTTTGGCGGAGTTGCCCTAGTGCCATCAATTATTGGCTGCGCCATTATCATTTACATGGTGACAACGTTTGTGCGCTGGGGGCACTATCACCGATGAGTCTCTGTGGGTATCCTGAACACAGACGACTACCCGCCCTTGCCGAACACGCCCCATGCGAACTAGCGAAAAGACGGTTCTGACTCAGCCCTACCTGGAGTTGAGCAAACAGGGAACGACCATTCAGCGCTTTCTCACCCAGGAGCAGCACTTTTTAGGACGGGATGCCCAGCGTGCCGACCTCATTCTGCCTAGTGACTGGCAGGTGATTTCTGGCTGTCACGCCTTGCTGCGGCGATCGGGCGAAGATTACTGCATTTACGATGGCGATGGTCAAAAACCAAGCACCAACGGCATTTTTCTCAACCGGACGCGCATCACGCCATCCAAAGGATATTTGCTCAAGCATGGGGCAGAGCTGAGGATTGGGCAGAACCCCCATAACCAGGTGGTGCTGACCTATCGCAATCCTCTGGGTGCGGAAACGGCAGAGATGCCAGAGACTCGATCGGTCTCGCTCAAAAACCGTTCCGTATTGCTAGGTCGTGATCCCCAGGCAACGCTGGAACTGGATGCGCCGATCGTCTCGCGCCGTCATGCCACCATTGAACCCGATAGCCACGATCGCTACATCCTGCGAGATCACAGCACCAACGGCGTATTCATCAATGGCACGCGAGTCGATGGAAGCCTGGTCTTACCCGATGACTGCACCATCCAGATTGGGCCTTTCACGCTGGTTTACCAGGGCGACACACTAGCAGTCGTCGATCGCGGCAACCAGATTCGCCTGGATGCCTGGTCACTGGTACGAGAGGTGGGTGGGAAAAAGGAAACCCGACGGCTCTTGGATGACATTTCGCTGGCGATCGAGCCGGGGCAGTTCGTGGCGCTGGTCGGCGGCAGTGGTGCAGGCAAATCGACCCTGATGCGAACCCTACTGGGGATCGATCCCACCGACAAAGGGGTTGTTTACCTCAATGGCACCAATCTGCGCCACAACTTTAGCATCTACCGCGCTCAAATTGGCTACGTCCCGCAGGATGACATCGTGCATCGCGAATTGACGGTTGAGGAAGTGCTAACGTATGCCGCCAAGCTTCGTCTCCCTGCTGATACAGACATGGCAGCCATCGTCGCCAAAACGCTGGAGCAGATCGAGATGGGCGATCGCCGCGAGGTGCTGGTCGGCAAACTCAGCGGCGGGCAGCGCAAACGGGTCAGCATTGGGGTCGAACTGCTTGCCGATCCCAAACTGTTCTTTTTAGATGAACCCACCTCCGGGCTTGATCCCGGACTGGACAAGAAAATGATGCAGCTTTTGCGGAAGCTGGCAGACCAGGGACGCACGGTCATTCTGGTGACGCACGCTACGGCAAACATTAAGCTGTGCGATCGCATCGTCTTTGTGGGTCGGGGTGGACGGCTCTGTTACTTCGGTCCACCTGCCAAAGCGCTGACGTTCTTTCAGGTCGAATCGGACGACTTTGCCGATATTTACAACGAATTGGAAAAAGGCGAAACGACCGTACGTCATTGGGCAGACCGCTTTCGTCACTCCGATGATTACTGGCATTACGTCACCGGACATCTCAGCCCTGGCAATCCCAACAAGCCACGATCGCGCCCATCGCCCAGCAAAGGCACGTCATTCGTAGCGCAACTCGTCCTGTTGACGCAGCGCTACTCTCAACTGGTGTGGCGCGATCCGGTGAATCTCACCTTATCGCTAGTAACAGCACCGATTGGAATCGGTCTCATCCTTCTGGCAGTGGGGACTAAAAACCCGCTCGTTCTGGCAGCACAACCTGATCCCACGCTGGCTCCGTTGGCACTGCGCGTACTCTTTGTTTTTACCTGTGCGGCACTGTGGGTTGGCTTTTCCAGTTCGCTGCAAGAGATTGTCAAAGAAGCGGCAATCTACCTGCGGGAGCGGCTTGTCAACCTTGGTCTGTTTGCCTATTTGGGATCAAAAGCCCTCATTCTCGCCGCTCTGGCACTTCTGCAAACGCTGCTGATGGTGCTGGTAATTTTGACAGGGTTTGATGATCCCAAAGCCACCTTATTGTTCTGGGCACTGGGCGTTAGCACCACTACGTTTCTCACCTTGCTTGCCTGTATGAGTATGGGGCTGATGGTATCGGCGATCGTCCGTAACGGCAGTCAGGCAAACAGCGCACTCCCTCTACTCTTGCTGCCGCAGATCATTTTCTCTGGCGTGCTCTTCCATATAGACGGGCTGACCAGCAAACTCTCCTGGCTCATGCTAAGTCGCTGGTCGGTCGGTGCCTACGGGACGCTGGTCAACATCAACGCAATGGTGCCAGAGCCAACTAAACTTCCCGATGGCAGCACGCTTCCCCTCCCGTTTGAGAAAACAGCCGTCTACGACCCCACCTGGCACAACTTGACGCTCAACTGGGGAATGCTCTGCCTCCATGCTGCGGTGTACCTGGTCATCACGTTTTGGGTGCAAAAGCGAAAGGACGTTTTTAAGTAGTCTTGTCGATCTCCGGTGTCTTAAAGAAGCCGGGGATCGGACTTGCTTTTATAATGAGGTGCTTGTGTTCGATGTCCGACGAAGTGAGGCGTAGCAAGATTGGATGACCGCTTTGATGTTGCCTCGATCGTCCAGGGGTATACCCAGGGCTATTTTCTCATGGCGGATGACGCGGGAGAATCGCTGGGTTGGTATTCCAGCCAGGAGCGGACGTTGATTCCGCTGGATGAGCGGTTTCGCTACCCCCGATCGCTCCAGCGAGTCCTCAATCAGGAGCGCTTCACAGTAGCGGTCAATCAAGACTTTGAGGCAGTCATTGAAGGCTGCGCCGATCGTGAAACGACCTGGATTTCAGCAGAACTGAAGGACATTTATCGCTCGCTCCATGCCGCTGGATGGGCACACAGCTTTGAAACCTGGCAGGGTGATGAATTAGCAGGCGGCATTTTGGGCTTAGTCATTGGCGGTGCCTTCATCGGCGAATCGATGTTTTTTCGCATTCCTGATGGCTCAAAGGTCGCAATGGTGAAGTTGGTAGAGCGGCTGCGCGATCGTCAATTTGTGCTGTTTGATGCCCAAATGATGAACCCCCATCTAGAGCGGTTTGGTGCTCACATCATTGGCAGCAGACAATACAACGCGCTGTTGAAACTGGCACTGACGCAACAGTGTTCGTTGGATTAATTTTGGCGGACTACTAGGCAAGATAAGGTGTCCAGCGTTCTAGCAATCCAGGCGAGCCGTACCAAACTCGGCTACCTCTCGGAGAATGCATCGCGCCATCAAGAACCAGATTTTCAGCTCCGTCTAAATGAGCCGCTTCGATCGGTGTAATGCCGTCGCCCCAGGTATTGCCCTGTCCACACGTCAGTTTGTAGCTGCTGTACGCCAGCCAGCTTCGCCAGCGATCCCCATAGACCGCTTTCCCTGCCACGCACACGTAGCGCACATCCGAGTAGAACGCACCGGGATAGCTGAGGTTCACAAAATCGAGATTCTTGCGCGTCCAGCGCTCCAGGCTGGTGTGGGGGGTGCCGAGCGTGATGAGGGTTGCGACGCGATCGCGGGCAGACCAAACGCAATCAGCCCCATCGCTGGGATGAATACAGTAGGGCTTTTCACCCAGATAGATACGCGATAGCCAACCACCCGCAGAGTGCCCTACCAGCGTCACTTTCGGTACGCCATATTGCTGAAGTACTTGCTGAACGGTCGCATCTACGCTTCGCAAAATGGGCGCGATCGAGCGACCCCCGATCGTCGGCACCCAATCCTGCCAGCGCAGCGGTACCGTCACCGTTGGAAACCCTAATGCCTGTAGAGTTTGTTCTAGAACACGGTACTCTACAGCACCTGCCAGGTAACCCGGCAAAATGACAATCGGTAGCGGCATAGGCAAAAAGATTGAAAATTCGTCACTCTCTAAAATCTAAAGCGTTTTTGCTCACAATAGAAGCTAGCCATCAGCGAAACCTCTGCGAAGCAGCTACAGCAGTCACCAATTAGTAAAGGTCAAAACTTACGACTTCTTACCCCACTCCCCACTCCCCACTCCCTACTCCCCACTCCCTACACTCCTCACAGTTTCCAAACTGGCAACAAATGCCAATCCGTCCAACAACGAGCGCTAAGATTTGAGCAGGGCGTTTCTATCGATCGCGTTACTCCATTGCCCCACGACTGAACCTATCTGCCATGTCCAACTCCTTCTCACCCAAAAAAGCACCAAATCTCAACCAGGAGACGCTGGAGAGAGTGCTGGTAACACTACGTCAACCGTTTTCGATCGCTGTTCTAGCCTCATTGGGGCTACATGGCGTGCTGTGGGCGGCACTGCCTAACATGCTGGCTGACACGGAAAAGGTTCCAGACACGCAGCGACGGGTTCAGACTGTGGAACTGTCACCCGCTGAGCAAAGCCAACTGCCGTCGTTTGGCATTAATCAGGTGCCAACACTGTTGCCCACCAACCCAACGAAACCAGCACAGTCAGGCACCAAGTTACCTGACCCAAAGCTTTACAACGATCCATCACTGTACAACTTCCCGCTTCTGCAACCACCGCCCCCCATTGTTTTTCCCTCGTTTGGCTTGCCACCGATCGGGTTTGATTTCAACCAGCTCCCTGCTAAAAAGCCGCCGAAGCCTGCTCCCAAACCCATAACGCCACCCAAGCCACCTGCCGATCCGGGAACAACGACGAAAACAGATCAAGATCCACCGAAGCCGACCGTTGACCCTAATGCACCTGTGCGACCAGAGAAGCTTTCGCCCGAACAACTCACTGCACTACGGCAAGAGGGGGCGCGATCGCGTGAGCTACGAACTCTATATACCTTTAATGGTGCCGATACTAAGGAAAAAGCGTCTGGAGTCTTTAACGCAAACGCCGATGCCTTCATCGATTTGGCTAAGAAGGTTACTGATGGGAACGTTGACGACAGCCGCCTTTACAAAACGCCAGAAAGAGTGAATGGTCTCTTTCCTAAAGATGCCTGTCCGTTTGTGCGAGGGTTCCGGAACGCCTCTTTTGGCGCGATCGTCAAACCTGATGGCACGCTCGCAGAACCGCCAATCGTGCTGCTGCCATCTGGGTACAGGGGGTTAGATACTGCTGCGATCGAAGACATCACCAGCACAATCAAGACTAAAAAATTTGGTGACGGTAGCAAGTTTCAACTTATTCGCTTTGACTACATTTTTGACCCTCAACCAGCCTGTCCTAAGCCGTCTAAATCTTCTTAAGCGTTTGACGATCGCAGACATGCTATTGGTTGCAGGTACAGCCTAGAGAGCCAACAACAATTTTTTATCGTGGCTGCGTCTGGAACGATCCGAATGCGCTACTCTGGCTGAGATAATGTTGGTTGCTTACTTTGGGTCACGCGCGATCGTCTATGGTTCTTGATGCGTCTTTTGCGGCTCAGCTTGCAGCATCGGCTGAGCGGCTGTTTTACTTGATCGATCGCTTTCACGAAGCGACGATTTTAGTGGTGGGCGACCTGACGCTGGATGAGTTTCTCACGGGGCAAGTGGAGCGACTCTCTCGTGAAGCACCTGTGCTGATTATTCGCCACGAAACGACGCGACAGGTGCCCGGTGGTGGTGCCAATGCCGTCTATAACTTTGCGAAATTGGGCGCACGAGTCAAAGCCGTGGGGCTATTGGGTGTCGATGACCAGGGCAAAGCGCTGCGAAGCATTTTTGAAGGTGCAGGCATTGATACGCAAGGGATTTTTCTGGATAGCGATCGCCCCACCGTCACCAAAACGCGAATTTCGGGTCATGCTCGTCAATCGGTGACACAGCAAATTGTGCGGATCGATCGCAAGTCGGATCAACTGCCGCCTGAATCGCTCCAGCGGCAGCTTGCCGACTACATCCAACAGCAAATCGGTACAGTCGATGCGGTGGTGTGTTCCGACTACGGCGATGGCACGCTGACGCAACCCGTGATTGCTGCCGCGCTTGCCCATCCGCTGAGTATTGTGGACGCGCAGACTAAGCTCGATCGCTACAAAGGCGCAACGGTTTTTACCCCTAACCTGCCCGAAGCCGAGCAAGCGGTTGGCTATTCCCTCGTCAGTCCATCAGGCGATGTGGCTGACCTGACACAACTCCAGCAGGGCGGACGCGATCTCTTACAGGTAACGCAGGCAAAGCAGATGCTAATCACTCGTGGCGAAGAGGGGATGAGCCTGTTCGATCGCGATAGCACCCAGCATCACATCCCTGCGTTCAACCGCACCGATGTGTTTGACGTAACGGGAGCAGGCGATACAGTCGTTGCTGGCTTTACGCTGGGGCTGACGGCTGGCGCAACTACTTGGGAAGCAACCGTCTTAGGCAATCTCGCCGCCAGTATCGTCGTCCGTCAATTTGGCACCACCCCCACTACACCAGGCGAGATGAAGGCTGCACTCCAGGCGCTTCTGGACGAATTTCATTCGGTATAGGCACTTCTAGCGCTCAGTCGTAAACTACTCGCCTTGCCTTTTACCGTTTTCCACTCCCTAATGCTGCCTTTTCTACTTTCGACTGACTGCTGACCGCTCCTTCTTGCGTTCTGTAAATTCCTCGCGTTAATAGTACAAATATACTAAATTCGTGTAGAATACTCACAGCAGAACGTTGAGGAACTACCTATGCAACCAGCGCTCAAATTCTCGCTCGAAATCGTTGATGGCGAACGGCTGGGCAAACTCGCTGTGCCCTACATTCAAGTCGCTCGGTGGCTGAACTTTTTGACCTCTCCCCATTACGGAGCGCAAATCATCTTCACTGAGCAGGGCAAAGATGGAGTCACTATCTATTTCGATGCGTGTGAAGGCATGTACACCTATTTGGACGATCGCATCCACCCCGATCGCGCCACACGTCAGCCTGAATCGACCCCTCTTCCCTTAGCCAGCTAACCAGTTGCCGCCTGATTCGTAACGGTGGCAAAATGAACTGCTGCTTAGAAATCTGCTCATGCCTGAACCAATTCATCTCCGTGCCGCGACTGCTGACGATGTGCCCACTATCTTTGCGCTCATTCAGGCATTGGCAGAGTACGAGAAACTGTCTCACGCAGTTACGGGTACTCCAGCACTGCTGAGCGAACATCTGTTTGGTTCTCGTCGCTACGCCGAAGTCGTTTTGGCAGAAAGCGCGGGCACCGTTGCAGGGTTGGCGCTCTTTTTCTACAACTACTCCACGTTTCTGACCAAACCGGGGCTTTACCTCGAAGATCTTTTCGTGCTGCCAGAGTATCGGCAGCAGGGAATTGGTAAAGCCTTGCTGATCCATCTGGCACAACGGGCGATCGCCGAAGGCTGTGGACGGCTGGAATGGAGCGTGCTCGACTGGAATGCCCCCGCGATCGCCTTTTACGAGAAAATGGGAGCCACTGTTCTACCCGATTGGCGCATCTGTCGGGTAACAGGCGAGGGGCTGACGCTAATGGCAAATGCAGAAATGCCATCAAAGGATTGCCGCTGAGCGCGTTTCGCTTAAACATTGAATCCTAGAATAGAGTGTAAGAAGCTAAACGGTGCAGAGCGCAACGCAAAAGCCATCTAGCGTCGAAGCTCTGAAATCTCTCTAAGAGGAAGCGATCGTGTCTATTTGGGTAAATGAACAAATTGATCCATCCGGCATCCTGTATTCGTGCATTGCGTGTTGCGATGAAGACCACGCACAGGATTGTCATCAATCCTTTCAAGACAACCTGACGGATGACCAGATTGCAGCCGGGTGGATTGCTCGACTCCGCACGGTTACGTCGTGGGATGATGTGCCTGCGAATGCGCTGAAGCTGGACTAATTTGGCGCGATCGCCGGTTGCAAAGCGGTCAACAAAGCATCGGGAACGCTTGTGGCAGACGGGCTACATTTCCACAGATAAGCTTAACGATCGCTGACTGAAACGGACTCGCAAAACGAGTTTCGTTAATTTTGTTGGCATCACAACGATCGAGCAACCTGATTGTCAGCTCATTAAATATTTAGCCAACAACAATTTTAAAGGCGCTAACAATCAAGAAAGATTGCTAATCATTGCAAACACGTTAAAAAGCGCAGCTTTGAGAAAACTGAAATCTCATGCTGTCATTTTCTTAAACGCTTATTTGCTCACGATTGTGAGCGTTATTCTGGGTAATCTATTCACTACGTCTGCTTTACAACGCTTAAGCTGAAACGCTTTGTACGATTAGGTGAACAGTCCCGAATATTACATAGCAGTGCTGCTGACAAGTGCTTTCAGGTCAGGAGGAAAGGGGGCGATCGTGTTGATAAATATTCACAGGCAACCCCGAAAAATAAATATGAATATCAATACTATGAGAGTAGGTAAGCAATACCGACATCAGGTAACGATTACCAAACATTCATTCTTAGCTACGGTTTTCCTGTAGTTTTTAGCAATTATTACCATTATGACGACAACCATTCAAAGACGCGAAAGCGGTAGCGCATGGGATCGGTTCTGCAACTGGGTCACCAGCACCGACAACCGCCTGTATGTAGGCTGGTTCGGTGTCTTGATGATCCCCACTCTGCTGACTGCCACCATCTGCTTCATCATTGCCTTCATCGCTGCTCCTCCTGTGGATATCGATGGCATCCGTGAGCCTGTCGCTGGCTCCTTGATGTATGGCAACAACATCATCTCTGGTGCGGTTGTGCCTTCCAGCAACGCGATCGGCTTGCACCTCTACCCCATTTGGGAAGCGGCTTCCTTAGATGAGTGGCTGTACAACGGTGGTCCCTACCAACTCGTTGTGTTCCACTTCTTGATTGGCATCTTCGCTTACATGGGTCGCCAGTGGGAACTGTCTTACCGCCTTGGTATGCGTCCCTGGATCTGCGTGGCATACTCTGCACCTCTGGCTGCGGCTACGTCGGTGCTGTTGATCTACCCGATCGGTCAAGGCTCCTTCTCTGACGGTATGCCTCTCGGTATTTCCGGCACGTTCAACTTTATGTTCGTGTTCCAGGCTGAGCACAACATTCTGATGCACCCCTTCCACATGTTGGGTGTCGCAGGCGTGTTCGGCGGCAGCTTGTTCTCCGCGATGCACGGTTCACTGGTGACCTCTTCACTCGTGCGTGAAACCAGCGAGAACGAATCAGCAAACATCGGCTATAAGTTCGGGCAAGAAGAAGAAACCTACAACATCGTCGCAGCTCACGGCTACTTCGGTCGGTTGATCTTCCAATACGCCAGCTTCAACAACTCCCGTTCCTTGCACTTCTTCTTGGGTGCATGGCCCGTCGTGGGTATCTGGCTGACGGCTCTGGGCATCAGCACGATGGCGTTTAACCTGAATGGGTTCAACTTCAACCAGTCGGTGTTGGATTCTCAAGGTCGTGTGGTGAGCACCTGGGCAGACATCTTGAACCGCGCGAACCTGGGGATGGAAGTGATGCACGAGCGCAATGCTCACAACTTCCCCCTTGACCTCGCGTCCGGCGAACCAACCCTCGTTTCAATGCAGGCTCCCGCGATCGACGGCTAATTCACTCGTCTCTCGCTAAACAAAAGCGC
>JACMKO010000466.1 GCA_014380065.1 Leptolyngbya sp. ES-bin-22
GGCGATCGCGTCCTGGAAGCTACATGGGCAGAGTTCCCAGGGTTAGCTCGCAATCAGTTGGCACTCACTTGGCTGGTCTACGATCCACCTGCTCCGGTCAATACGGGCGGTGCTTTAAGCGCTGAGGCGTTCTGGCAATACTCTCCCCGTGGCTTTAGCTATCGCGGCGTTGAGAGCATCTACCCTGCCAGCGTGGTCAAATTGTTCTACCTGGTGGCACTGCACGAATGGCTGGAGCAAGGGATGGCGCAACCGTCAGCGGAACTGGAGCGAGCTACAAAAGACATGATTGTGGACTCCAGCAACGATGCCACGGGTTTGGTCGTCGATGTGTTGACTGGAACCACGAGTGGCCCTGAGCTGCCTGCGGCTCCCTTTGAAACCTGGAAGCAGCAGCGTAACCTTGTCAATCGCTACTTTCAGTCCC
Organism: Leptolyngbya sp. ES-bin-22; assembly: GCA_014380065.1. Lineage (GTDB taxonomy): Bacteria > Cyanobacteriota > Cyanobacteriia > Leptolyngbyales > Leptolyngbyaceae > Stenomitos. Next base: position 428 of record JACMKO010000466.1, read on the forward strand.
TTGCCTGGACAGAATTGGAGACAATTAACGTCAACCAAAAAACCTGGTGCGACGGTGCCTATGGACGCGAACGGGCGTTTTTGGGCGAGTTGATGGATAACCGCAATCGGCTAACCACGATCGCCACAGCCCGCTTACTGCACAGTATTGTGGGAGGAGTCGCCACCTCAGCGGCACGATCGCAGTCCATGATGAACTTGCTGCGGCGATCGCTTCACCCAGATGACCTGGCGGCTGATCCTGAAAATCAGGTGACTGGCTTCCTCGGCGCAGGGCTACCGTTAGATGCTCGCCTTTGGTCTAAGGCTGGGCTGATGAGCCGTGTGCGCCATGATGCGGCATACATTGAATTGCCCAATGCCCGTCCTTATCTGCTCGTCGTCTTTACGGAAGGCACTGCCCACAGCCAGAATGAGGCGATTCTCCCCTTTGTCTCACGGCTGGTAGCGGAAGCAGTTGCTAGTTGGTAGTCACTGCTTTTGGTGAGCGTGTAAAGGTGATGATAAACGTTGTTTGACGGTTTGCGCTCTCAGTACGGATGCTGGCTCCTACATATTCGGTCAATCGTTTAACTAAGGCTAACCCTAAGCCAGTGCCGCCATGCTTCCAGGGATCGCTGTTGGGAATGCGATAAAACTTATCGAAAATCCGGTCTCGTTCACTCGCCGCAATCTCAGCGCCCGTATTGCTGACGTGGATTTGCACGGTGTCTCCTGCTGCGGTGGCAAACACGCGGATCGTTTCACCAGAGGGTGTATATTTGAACGCATTTTGCAGGAGTTCGGTGAGAATCCGCTCTAAGCAAGCAAAGTCAGTCGTCAAGGGCGGCATATCAGCAGGCACATCTACCAGAAGTCGTTGCTGCTGGCTGTTGGCGCGATCGACAAACATGTTAGCAAGATCAGGAATCCAGCGTTGCAACTCCACTGTAGTGAGCGTTAGGGGATCGTCTCCAGACTCTACACGCGAGAGCTCTAATAAATCATTGATGAGATTGATTTCGCGCTTGCATTCATCCTGAAGCACCTTGAAGTATTGGGAGATGCGGCTTGATTCGTGATTGAACACCCCCGTCTGCTTAAAGAGGATCTCCAGCATTTGGGTCGCCATTTTAATATTTGCCATCGGTGTCCTCAACTCATGAGAAACAGAGCTAAGGAAATCATCCTTGAGGTAGTTCAGTTGCTCCAGATTGTTTACCTGTGCCTGAATTTCTTGATAAAGGCGTGATTGCCGGAGGGCGATCGCGCATTGATTGGCAACCTGCTGCACCAGGCGAATTTCCGGCTCAGTAAAGTACTGGTCGCACGGTCGAAAGAGCCACATATCTCCTAAAATGCCCTGGTTATCAAGCAACGGACAGCTCAGAATGGTGTAGCGATAGCTCACTTTGCGGAACGCATCCAGAGGTTTGTCAAGGGAACAAAATTGCACCCAGCGTCCTTGGAGTGTTTGCGTACCAATTTCTGAGAGATCTTCTAAGGGAATTATTGCCCCTTTGGCAGCTTCTATAGCATCCGATCGCCTCGCCTCGTAGCGAATGGTCATGGTGTCGCGCTCTGGATCATAAAGACCCATATCGCAGCATAAGACATCCAACTCGGCAGCCAATTCTTGCACCGTCGTTTGGAGAATGTGACGTTCATCCAGGCTGTCGCGCACGCGATCGGTGATCCGTTTCAGCAGGGCTTCATAATCGAGTGCTTTGCGAAGTTGGGTTGTGCGTTCCTGGACTTGATTTTCCAGCGTTTCATTAAGCTGTCGCACTTGCTGATAAAGCTGGGATTGCTGAATCGCGATCGCAAGTTGATCCACAACAGCAGAGGCAAGCTCAACTTCCGCCTCTTGCCAGCGTCGCCGCTGATCCCGAATCAGCGCTAGACAGCCCCAAAGCCGTGCGTCAAAGTGGAGTGGCACCAGTAGCCAGGTGCCTGGTAAGAGCCGAGCATATTGACTGACTGTGGCATCAGGATGCTGGGCAACATCCTCTAGCTGTACAACTGCTAATCGTTTCAACTGGGCGATCGGTTCATTCGCGTCATCCGCAAACTCCATGCCCACAATGTTGTTCAACGCTTGGTTGTAGTGGCTATCCGACACTACCTTCCAAACGGAGCGCGCTGACACATACTGAATGATATCGGCACGGTCTGCCTCAAGCAACTGAGCAATTTCGGTTGTTGCTGTTGTAAAAATAGTGCTCAGGTCTAGCGAGTTCCGAATGGCTTGGATCACGCGATTCAAGGCTTGATCACGCTGAGCCTGGAGTCGAAGCTGATTGTAGACGCGCTGGCGCTCCATGCCACTCTGACTGTAAATGGATAGACCATCTTGTAAAGATTCGGTAGACGGCTCTAACCAAATAGCGGGATCAAGTGCTTGGAGCAAACTCCGCTCGGTCACCACTCTTAGCACCTGTCCCTCAGCATTGACAATGGGTAAGTACTGAATTTGGTGCTGCTGCATCAACTGCCAAGCCGTGCCCAACGCTTCAGAGTCTTTAAGGGTGATGGGCGATCGCGTTATTAAAGCTGCAAGCGGTGTGACCTCTGGGTTGCTGCCTGCCGCGATCGCCTGCAAACAGTCCTGCTCTGTACAAAGACCGATCAGTTGTTGTCGTTCCAGCACCAAAACGCAGCCCACCAGGCTTTGGTGCATATGCCGAATCGCCTCTAAAATAGTTGCGTCTGGCGCTAGGGTAACGAGTTGCTGCTGCATTGCGTGGGCTGGCGGAACGTGCATATCACCAGAAAGTAGAGAGCGAATGCCTGAGAATGGTCGTTGCTGTAGCGGGCTTGAACGCAGTCTGGATTCAGGCTAGAGAGATCAGGCTGTGCATGTCTTACTAGGTTATACACGTAATACCAATGACTCTAGGATGTAACTTAGCCTCCAAACGAGTGATCTCATGCCTGGGTTTAGCTGTACTCACGGTTGTGCGGCAGAAATCTACAAATAGGAAAGCTCTAGCGTAACCTGAAAACAACCAGCGCTCAGGCATAGAAGACGAGCCTAAGCATAAAGATCAGTGTCGCAAAAGTAATCAGACAAGTGACTGAATTGTTCGTTTTGCAAGTGTCGTATCACTGCCTCTCATGGCGCTCCCAAAAGGGTCAATAACGTAGACTCGATCGAGCGCGGGTAGATAAGCCACGCTCGCTCATAAGGATTGGTTAAGGTGTGCACTAAAGGTGACAATGCACTCAATTCCTGTAATCCCTTTGGGGTTTGACATTTAATCCCGCGCTGATAAAGAGTATAGCCACGGCTCAACGACACCTGCAAACCGGCATAGTAAGCGGCGTTAACGTTCACAGCTTTAAGCTGCTGCTGCACTGTCTGTAAAAGGGTCAATCGTTCAGGTTGTGCCAGATGAGTGACATCGATCGCCTTAGGCAAGTCGCGATCGACGAACCGTCGGCAAAGATCAGCCAAAAGCTGATCGGTACTGGTTTGCCACCGTTGCAGGTGATATGTAAACACACCATCATCGGCGGCGAGATACTGATGCAAGGGCAGGCGATCGCAATTGCCAGACAGCCATGCCGTCACTGTGTCATCAGCCTCTAACATTTCCTGCTGTAAAAGCTCACGAGCACGTACAAACGCCTGATGCAAAATCCAGCAGGCAGCGATGTTTTTGGGATGGTTGTAAACCTGGGCATACATAAAGTAGCGCACAATTAAGTAGTGCTCGACAGCGGTCATGCCTTTGCGCGCCACAACTAACTGTTGCGTGACCGGGTCGTAGCGCATTGCCATGAGAATCCGATCTAGATCGATTCTGCCGTAGGATGCTCCAGTGAAATAGCTATCGCGCATCAGGTAATCGAGTCGATCGCAATCAAGCTGACTCGAAACCAGTTGCCAAACTAGGGGAATGGGATGCTTTTTCAAGTAGACCTGAAGGATCTGCTCCAGTAACGTCGAGTCAACTGTATCCAACGCATCTCGAATCGGCAGTGACTCCTGCAAAATGCGGCTCGTCCAATGCTCATGGTTGCTGCCAAAAACCTCTTCTCCGGTATGGCTAAAGGGACCATGCCCGATATCATGAAGCAGCGCCGCACAAAGCACCACAACTCTATACGGCTGAAGCTGGGGATAAACGCTTGCTAGACGATCGAAGGCACGACGAGCGAGCGCCAAGACACCGATCGAATGCGTGAACCGCGAACTTTCAGCGCCATGAAACGTGAGACTTGCTGGGCCCAACTGCCGTACCCGCCGCAGTCGTTGAAAAGCGGGTGTATCAATCAGATGAATCAGTAGCGACTCTGTGGGATCGCTACCGTCCAGCGCGATCGCCCCGTGCAGTGGATCGTGGTAGGTTCGCTCTGTACTAAGCAGCACCGGCAATCATTGAATGGGTGGTCAGCAACTCCACGGCGGCTTCATACTGGCGATCGGCGGGTGTGCCCACCTGAGCGCCCGTAATGGGGTCAAGCGACACCGTCACGTCTGGCTTAATGCCCAATTTATTGATGTCAATGTGAGCAGGCGTTTCATACTTTGCGACCGTGACAGCTAGCCCTGAACCATCAGACAAATCAAACAGGGATTGAATCAAGCCTTTACCGAAGGTCTTTTCGCCCAAAATCGTGGCGCGACCATTATCCTTCAAAGCTCCCGCCAGAATCTCGCTGGCGCTTGCCGTTCCCTGGTTGACCAGCACCACAAGCGGATCAGTCGTCAGCGCTTGCTCAGTTGCTTCAAAGCTCCCCTGAATGCCTTGACGATTTACTGTGTACACGATCGTCCCTTTGTTCAGCCAGAGACGAGCAATCTCGATGCCAGCTTGGAGCAGCCCACCCGGATTATTGCGTAAGTCAAGGATGTAGGAGTCCGCACCCTGCTTTTCCAGGCGCTCAATGGCATGGGCAAGCTCAACCGTTGCATTGGCATTGAACTGACTCAAGCGAACGTAGCCGATTTTCGCTGGTGTCTCTTTGTTGGCTGACGGGGCGTTTGCCGAAGGGGGCTGCGATCGCAGCTCAGCGTAGACCGGATTCAGCTCAATGCGATCGCGCACAACATCCAGATCAAGGAAGACCTCTTCGCGCTGAATTGTTAACGTGACCCGGCTACCGATCGCGCCACGCATTCGACCAGCAGCCTCATCAAGCGTTAATGCGTCCGTCGGGAAACCGTCAATTTTGACAATGGTATCGGCTGGTTTAACCCCTGCAACATCGGCTGGGGAACCTGCAATGGGGGCAATCACGCGCAGCTTACCCGTTTCTCCATCGGAGGCAATCTGCAAGCCGACACCGGTCAGCTCGCCGGAGGTATTAGTCTGTAAACTTCGGTACTGCACAGGCTTCAGCAAGCGCGTAAACGGGTCATCCAAACCTGCCAGCATTTGTTGAATAGCGGTATACGTCTGTTCACGATCGCCCAGCGGTTGCTTGAATGCCTTTTGTCGTACAAGCCACCAATTCTGATGGTTGAACGTATCGTCTACGTAAGCGCGGTCAACCAAACGCCATACCTCTGCCAGCAGTTTTTGCTCTTCGGTCAATGCCTGTGCCTGTGGCACTGCCCAACCGAATGTGATCAAACCGACCAACAGGACGACCGCCAGCCGTCTAGCCCAAGAGAGATTTTTGCTCATAGTGACTAATCTTAACGTTAGCTGCAAGAAGTCGGCTACCTGCCAGCGACTCGATCGTGCGATCGCTCACGTTACAAAACTTTAGCTGACCTTAAGGACTAAACCTTTCAGAAGTACTGGGTGACTAAAAATAGAGGACGCTATTGCAGGCAGACGTTAGCGCCAGCATAATGATTCGCTTTACGGGTGAAATCCAGCCTGCGTCTGTGGTACACTCTTTAATCACAGCCATACATCTTTTTAGGAATTCTTGCTTCATGTTCACTAAGCAGGTGACCGACTCGAAAGCATTCCAGTGGTTCGAGGAACGGCTAGAAATTCAGGCACTCGCCGACGACATTTCTAGCAAGTACGTCCCTCCCCACGTAAATATTTTTTACTGTTTGGGCGGCATTACGCTGGTTTGCTTCCTCATCCAGTTTGCCACTGGGTTTGCGATGACGTTTTACTACCGACCAACCGTCGCTGAAGCGTTTGAATCCGTTCAATATCTGATGAACGAAGTCAGCTTTGGCTGGTTAATCCGCTCCATCCACCGCTGGTCTGCCAGCATGATGGTGCTGATGATGGTGCTACATACCTTCCGGGTTTATTTGACGGGCGGGTTCAAAAAGCCTCGTGAGTTGACCTGGATTACAGGTGTTATTCTCGCCGTCATTACCGTTTCCTTCGGCGTTACTGGCTATTCGCTTCCTTGGGACCAAATTGGTTACTGGGCAGTCAAAATTGTCTCTGGCGTACCTGAAGCGATTCCAGTAGTGGGTGTGCTAGTTTCTGACCTGTTGCGCGGTGGTTCCAGCGTCGGACAGGCAACGTTGACTCGTTACTACAGCGCTCATACCTTTGTCTTGCCCTGGTTGATTGCAGTCTTCATGCTGCTGCACTTCCTGATGATCCGCAAGCAAGGTATTTCTGGTCCTTTGTAAGCCTCGACTGGCCCGCTTAATGTCAATCCTTCTTGGATGATGATACTTGAGTGTGGTTTCTGCGTTCACCCCCTGCTGACTTCAGACTAAAAGGAGAACAAAACTACTATGGCAACGCTTAAGAAGCCGGATCTATCCGATCCTCAGTTGCGCGCCAAGCTTGCCCAAGGTATGGGTCACAACTACTATGGTGAGCCTGCTTGGCCCAACGATCTGCTTTACATCTTCCCGGTGGTCATTCTGGGAACGATCGCGCTCAACGTTGGTCTCGCAGTGCTCGATCCAGCCACGGTTGGTGAGCCTGCCGATCCTTTCGCAACGCCCCTAGAGATTTTGCCTGAATGGTATCTCTATCCCGTATTTCAGATTCTACGCACTGTACCTAGCAAGCTGTTAGGTGTCGTTGCAATGGCTTCAGTGCCTTTGGGATTGATTGTGATTCCCTTCATTGAAAACGTGAACAAGTTCCAGAATCCGTTCCGCCGTCCCGTAGCAACCGCCGTGTTTCTCTTCGGTACGCTGGTAACACTCTGGCTTGGTATTGGTGCAACGTTTCCCATTGATAAATCTCTGACGCTTGGTTTGTTCTAGACCATTAGCGTTCGTCTCTCAACACCTGTTGGATCTTTGTTATGGCAGCTAGCTGTAAGAGGATTTACCAGGTGTTGTTTTTGTTGGGGAAGGTGCGAACAATCAAACGACGGTCTCAAATGCATGAAGGCTCTTAGTGGGGTTCTCTGACAGTAGGGATCTCTACCTAACCGAGTCGGGAATTTCTCTGAGGCACCGAGGCGATTTCTCAGTAGGATGAGAGTATTCGAGACTACGTTGAGCAGGAGACTGCCGTGAATCAAGACAGTTTGAAGAATTTTCAAATCGGCTTCGCTGAAGTCAGCCGTTTTCTTTTGCCCTTTGCCATGCTTTGGCTGCTGGGGGCGATCGGCTTAGGCTGGCTTGTCAAATCGTTTTTTATTCTGGTTGGGCTGATTCTCGTCACACCTGTAATTGCCTTTTTTGGCTTTCGTTGGTGGTTGAGGCGAAACTTGATTCAAGCAGATTGCCCTGTTTGTCACCACGAGTTTGTCAGTTTGAATCAAACGGAATTTAACTGCCCTAGCTGTAGTGAGCCATTGAAAGTAGAAAATGGACGCTTTAGCCGCCTCACTCCACCGGGAACCATTGATGTCAGCGCGGTTGAAGTGCCTGCTCAAACCCTGGAGGATTAAGTCCATCGGTGAGCGCTTAAAACTCTGCATTTGTTTTAAACGGGAAGCGGGATGCTATGTACTGCATCCCGCCTCCCGTTTGAAGTGCGTTTGGCTCTTTCTCGGCTAAGCGCTGCCAACTCTGATTGACTGATACCAATTTGAATTGAAAAGACGACACATCTTGTAGGGGCAAGGCA
>JACMKO010000467.1 GCA_014380065.1 Leptolyngbya sp. ES-bin-22
CTTGCCAAAACCGAGTCAGAAAATCTCCCGTTGTTTGATGCGGTGCTTGAAACCAGTAGACAGCGGTCTGTGTACCATCATTCAGTGACAGCCAACGTGCCAATGGTCCCGCTGCAAACTGCTGTGGAGTAATGCTATCCAGGTGAAAGCCACTACCAATCAAGCAAAGTTCAGGAGCGTGATGCACCTGCAAACTGGGGCTGGCGACCAACAAAACCGATCCAGTGAGTCCCCGATACGCAAAGCGCTGCTTGTGCGCGACCACACCGGGATAACTGGCAAAAAAGTTCTGCTCAGTGGGTGTCAGTGAGATGGTTTGCGCCTGGGCTGCGATCGCCCAATCTAACGTGGTGATCGCAGGCGGAGCAGCAGGTGCAGGGGGATGGGGAATCAGCGTAAATGCCAGCAGGCAGACAGCAAGCAGGAAGGGACGTTTCGCGTTTGCAAGAGCGTTGCTATGATCACGATCGCTCTGAACCACAGCGATCGAACGCGGCACCCAGCGCAGCAGTAACAAGGTGAAACCGCAGGCAACAACAAACGTGATGACTCCCAACGGCACGTGCAGTATTTCTGCTATGGCAGGCTGTTGCCAGACATGCGCTACCAAAACCAGCGTCAGGACACGGGCAACGTTGGCGATCGCTAGCAACCCCAGGTTTACCACAAAGATACAAAGCCAGCGCAAGCCAAACCGTCGCCGTTCCAGCCAGGTTGCCACCAACAAAAACAGCGTGCCTGTCCACAAACTTTTTAGCCCGCTACAGGGCAGATCGACTTGAGCAATGCCTGTGTCGAGCACAATAATGTCTTCTGACGACAGAGCCGCAACGTGCCAGGTCTTGAGGAGGAACTCGACAAGGTGGGCAGTCAGGATACGAGCAGGAAACCCCAGCCCCGTGCTGTATTGCACTCCGAACGGCACAATCAGCGCGATCGCTGCCCCAATCGGCAAGCCTTTCTGCCAGACGGTTGACTCTAGAAACAACCCTAGTAAGCCATACGTGCCCAGCAGTGCAAACACTACAGGCACTTGATCGAGCATGAGTAGCCACTGAGCGGCGATCGTTCCGATCGCGCAGCCCAGTAGCAGCAGCAATGGACTCCAGTGAAAGATTGGCATCGCTGAGAAGCGGAACTGCTGCCGATGACGGACTCCTTGAAGCAGCAGGAGCGCAACGCCAGCCAGCAGCATGACCTGATTAAACAGTGAAATAGCTTGAACGGTTTGGACAAGCCAGCTCAACGTTGTCCTATTAAGCCACAGCCAACTCAGTAACAGGGCAGCCGTGCCTGCGTGTTCTAGTTTGCCAGGGGACTGCGATCGCGTCTCCAGAGGCACTAGATAATTGCTGGTCATGCAGGGGTTCCTCCCGATTTAGTTTTTGACTCAGTGCTAGCAGACAACAGCAACAAAAACGATGAGTAGATTCCTGAAAAATTGTTGCCGCTGACTTCACGTACACTAAGGAACATTTCGGAAAGTTATGATCAAACCACGCAAACTTTAGTGCTTTTTGAAGTTTGTATAAACTGCTGCCCCGTCAAAACATCCTCTTAGAA
>JACMKO010000468.1 GCA_014380065.1 Leptolyngbya sp. ES-bin-22
GAAATATGAAATTCCTGGGTCACAGTTCTTCTCCAAGGAGACTATAGATGCAATCCCCTGTCTGTCCAAACCACGCTCGTAGAGGGACTAACCTTTCTAGTCAACGATCGTGGTGATACATCAGGGAAACTTATTGTGATCTTGATCATACTCACTCATTTTTAGGTTGCCCTACTGAGGCAAGAACAACACTATTGCTTTACCTTCTACACAGAGAGCGGCTCGGTTGTTGGTAACTTCAGGGAGTGGGGTGACGATTTCGGTAAATGCACTGAGTCAGCAAACTCAGCTTTGTTAAGTCTTGTCGATCATGGCATGGGCTACCTACGTGGATGTGCTTCAACAGGAAAGGTTACCGAAACTTCAAACAGCGTCCAAATCTCTTTAAGGAATCAGCGTAAAGCAAGCCGAAGCAGCTTTACATTGCTCAAAGCTGCGATCGCTGAGACAGGACTGCCTTAGGTGACGCAATCATGCCTTGTTCAGTTGCCACTTTAAGCCGCTAGTTTCATTCTAGGGAGTTCGATCGTCCGCTTGGGGAGGTGGTACACCCCTCGACAAGCTTGCAACAGTTCTCGCGCTGTGTCGATCGACACGCTGACGTAAAATACTAAGTAGATTGATGGCAATTTTTAGCGATCGCGCACATGTTGGAGAGGCTGGTTCTATGCCCTCGGTCTGTCATTAAATTTTCGTCTAAAGACTGCGGCGCATGCCACAAGCGGTCGTTCTACGACTAGAAAGTGGTGGTGGAACTTGGGCTTGAGTGCCTTAGCGTGAAGATGCAGGCGACAGTGACTTATCGCAAGTACCGTAAGATTTTGCTGGCGCAGTATCCTGACAAAGCAGATATGGGTTGACTCACTGATCTGATCTGTGACAGTCCTGAAGGTGATTTCAAAATTTTGGGCGCAGTCAAAGGCGGACATCCCAAAGGCGAATGCCGCAGTCGCTTACAGAAAGTACTAGCAGAGACAAATTAGACCAGAACGCTAGGAGTTTTGGGTGGATACTCCTGCCTTTTCATGCTTGCTATGCAGTCAACAACCATCTCTTTGCTGTTACCGGGCAAGTTTTTTGCGAAAAGCCAAAGCGACGCTAATGGTTGATACCGCTAGAGCAACGACTAACATGGCGCTGACGCACATAAGCCACACACGATGAATGGCGAGTACACCAGAATCGTGAATTGAAATAAAAGACCAATAGTTTATCAGGAGTAGTAAGAAGAAGAGCGCGCCTAAAATACGCCCGATCGAGTGGCGACTAATGGTTCGTGGACGAAGAATGGAGTAGAGAAAGCTAAGTTCAACATAGGACATCACCATACTCATCTGCTCTGTGCTGCGATCCTGCTCATAGAAGTAGCTAGAGACTACAGCGGGTGGATCGGGAGCAAAATAGTCTCGACCCATAAATGCCCAGAAAACTAGCCAGACAAGGAACAGGCTGTAGCGTTTGAACCAAATCCAGCTTTGCCTCTTCCAGGTTCGTCTCATAGGGCTGCTTCCTTGGGCTACTGTTTCCTGATCTCGAAGTGTTTGACTTCTAGAACGGGACCAATCATGGCGATCGTCATCACATCTTTGCGGATCTGACCTTCGACTTTGACGGTTAGCCCTGCTTTTTGCAGTTCTTTGGGTGCTTTGTGGAGTTCGTAGGTTTCGCCACTGGTGCTGACGAGTGCCCAGGTGCCCGTGCCAAAGCCCTTACGCTCGATCGTGCCTTCTACGTGGATGCTATCGCTCATGAGGTTTGAACTCCTGGTTTAACGGCAAGACGAGCCAGTGCAAAGCAAAGTAGCGCGTTGAACATGAGGAAGCTACGGGCGATCGCCCCATCACCCAACCACATGACGGATGGAGACATCACGGCACTTACACCCAAGCAAGCCGCCACGCCGATCGTGCTCCCAATGGCAAACCACTTCCACTGTGCATGCCCTAACAGCAGCATAATCAAACCGAGCGGGATGAGAACACTGGCAAAGAGCGGATTCAACACGTTAGTGCCCTGAATGGCACCACCCAACTCTGGAATCGAGCTACCCAGAAGCCGGAAGGGAAACTGTGGCGCATCGAATAAGTAAAAGCCTTTCAGGAAGAAGAGTCCAGAACTGCCTGCAGTTAAGCCCGTAGAGAGCGACCAGCCCCAGGCAAACGGGAAGAAGTTTCGCAAAAACCATGCCAGCAGGTACGAGCCAAGCACCATCGCCACCTTGGGCCAGAGGGCAATCACGCCGCCATCAATCCAGAAGCGGGGATTGAGATAGCCATTATCGCGCAACCAGCGGAAGAAATCGCGGAAGGTAATCTGTCCACGGGCTGCCAGCTTAACTGCCGCTGCGGCATCAAGTTTGCCTGCGCCGTAGTGGTTCAAATCATCATCTTTGACTTGCAGCGCCGATTGTTTGAGTACATCCTCGATCGCATCCGGTTCTTTGATGCCTGAGGCTTTCACTAACGCTGCAACACCCGCTACATGAGGTGCCGCCATGCTGGTGCCTTGATAGGATTCAAACACCGATTCACCTGTTGTGGGGTCGATCGTGTTCTGCAAGATGCCACCACTAGGGTCTTCGCCCTCCTTCGCGCCACCAGGAGCCGCAATGTCAACGCCAGCACCAAAGTTAGAATAGGGTGCTTTTGTCCCTGCTGGACTCAAGGCAGACACGCCGATTACATGAGGATAACGAGCGGGATAAGAGGCTGCATTCTCACCAGCATTACCCGCTGCGGCGATAATGACGACTCCCTTTGAGTGGGCATAGTCGATCGCCTCTTGCATTAACTGGCTCTCGCCGCCGCCACCCAAACTCATGTTGATGACATCCGCACCGTTATCTGCGGCAAAGCGAATTGATTCGGCAATGTCTGCGACTGTACCACCGCCTGCATTTGACAAAACTTTGAGCGGCATCAGGTTCGCCTTGTAAGCGATGCCTGCCACCCCAAACTCGTTGTTGGTCGATTGGGCGATCGTGCCTGCAACGTGGGTGCCATGACCATTATCGTCATTGGCTTCTGCCTGGTCATTGACGAAGTCGTAGCCTTTGACAAATTTCGTTTTTTCTAAGTCCGGGACTTGACTAATGCCCGTATCAATGACCGCGACTGTAACGCCCTCTCCCTGTGTGTCATCCCAGGCAGACTCAATATTGATACTACGCAGGTTCCACTGCTTGCCGTAGTCGGGGTCGTTGGGTGGCGTGAATGCGCTGTAGATGTAATCAGGCTCAATAAATTCGGTGTACTTTTTAACGTCAGATTTTTTCAGCGCTTCCAACGTGGCGCGATCGCCCTTCACAATAAAAATATGATCGTCAACGGAAAAGACGCTGTTTAAGCGGGGCGTGACGTTGTACTTTTTGGCGATCGCCTGCACTTCACGCTCAATTTGAGCTGCCCCAAGATCGTCGCGAAAATCTAAAATAAGCGAGTCATAGGTGCCTTGAGCCGCTAAGCCGCTAAAGTTAGAAAGCGCCCAGCCCAAGCCAATCAGGAACAAACCAAAGAGCAAAAGTCTTCTCATAACGCCCCAGCGACGGTCAAGTTTGACTACCACCATAGCTTAAGCTCGGTTTGAATGTAGAGTGCTTAATGTTGCGGATGGTTAAGAATAAGGAATGGAGCACTGAAGCGAAAGGGCAGAACAACTCAGAACTCAAAACTTCACCCCATAGCCTACACATCATGGAACGCGGTCTCTTCTGGCTTCCCCTACTCGCACTCTTCTTTTGGCTCACCTGGGCTGGCTGGAATGAGTATCAAAAGCTGGAGGCGTATAAAATTTGGGCGGCGCAGTTTGAACGGGCGAAGTACGACATTTACGCAGTGTTGGGGCAAAAGGGACGAGAACTGACCTGGGGCTTGCCGACTCGCAAGGGTGCGGTGAATTTGGAAACGGTTTCGCTCAATGATGTAAAGTCAATTCGGTTACTGGTGAATGAAAAACCAGTGGCGTTGGAGACTGTACCTGCCAAAGGGCGGGCGGTTTTGGAGTTGATGTGTGCCGATCGCCCTACCCCCATCCGCATTCCCTTTACAGAACCACCGCTAGCAGCAAAGTGGGGGCAGTACTTACAAGAAAACCTGTAGACACAATAGAACCTTCTGCCCCCTGCCTTCTGCCCAAAGATTGCGTGACGCTGCTTGTAATTCCGGTTACAGTGATGTACGTCAACTGCCAGTGTTGTTTCAAGCTGTTTTAGCATGGCAACTGGTTCTCACGATCGCACACTTAAGCGTCCCCAAACGGGTGCAAACGCGCCCAAGTTGCCCCAGCAGAAGCCTGAGGCAAAGCTTGCACATCGTTCAGTACCCAGAAATTGGAGACATAAACGGACTGGTGGGCTGTCCTGGTCAGCGATCGTCATCATTCTGATTGCTTCGGGTGGTCTGGCTGGTGCTGGCTGGTTGGGCGTTCAGCTCATCGTCAATCCCCAAACGCTGCTGTGGATAAATCGCCTACTGCCAGACTGGATTCCGATTCCTGTCACTGGGCTAAAGCCGCCCCAAACGCTGGACGACATTCGCCGTGAATTGATGCAAGCAGGACGCACGCCCGGTGATATGCTCCCGCTGGGAAAAAACATCAGCGTTTTGGATCACAAAGCAACGGTCTCTGATGTCTTGCTGCCTGTGCTGAAGCGGCGATCGCACTGCCAGAGTGACTGCGAACAAATTGTGGCGTTGCGAATCTACCAGACGCTTCCAACGCATCAGCGTGAGACACGCTTTCAATTGTTGGATCAGCAGACGATCGTGGGACCAGATGAATCATTTGTACTCGCACCGCTGATTAATGCCGGTGATGCAAACCAAGGCTCGACTCGATCGCTGCCATTAATGACGTTGCAACGGTTTGAGGGCAAGGTGCCCACTCAAGGCGTTTGGTTAGATTTGAGTGGACGCTGGTTGCGGGGAGACAGCACGATCGCTTACGGACAGGTGCTGCACTACAATCCTAGCCGAGTGCATCTGCATCAAATGCTGGAATGGAGCAGTCCAGTGGGGCAGGAACCTCTCTGGCGGGATGTGACGGGTGACAATAAGCCAGAACTGGTGATTGATCAAACGGTTGGCATGGAGCCTCAGTTTCAGCTTTATCAGGTGAAACCGCGCAATTTTCTCGCTAGCCCGCTTCAGCTTGAACCCCTTTCGTTGCTGGAGCCTGCGATTGAAGACGACACCTACAAAAATGGCTTGCTGTTGGCTCGCAGCGGCTTATGGTCAACAGGCTTGCAGTGGCTGCAATCGGTCAAGCAGCGCGATCGCACAAAACAATGGTCAGTCGCTGCTCAGGCTCAAATGGCATTGATTCAGCTACACGCGCAGGCAACTCAGGCACAAGCCAATAAAGCCTGGGCAAGCCCCAGCCAGCAGGTGTTAGCAAACCTGATTGATGGACGTTGGGGACGCGCCTTGAACGTTTTCACTGCCAATGCCGAGAATAGTCTGGAAACGACCGCGCTGCTTAAAGCAGATTCTGGACGCTTGCAAAGTCGTGTGGATGCTGCACTCCGTCTTAGCCCGCTGCAACGGGATGTCAGAAACTGGGGTGCGTTGCTCATTGCAGTACGACAAGGGCGGAATGCTGCGATCGTCTGGCTGAAGAAACAGCCTGGAACGACCATGACGGAGATTGCACGTGTCACCGCTCTCATCGCACGCCTGGAAGCACCGCTTGCAAACAATGCATCCTTAGCAACCCTACCGCCTGGTCAGCTTGTGGGTGTTGCAGACGTACTGACTAGCATCAATGCGTCTGCCTGGTTGAAGCCAAAACAACATCCAGCGCTGAAGCTAGACCCATCGCAAAGTTGGTATCGAGTGCGAGTCGCTGGCTTTCAGGATGGTAAACGCTGGCGTGTCAACGAGCCTCTAGGCTTGCCCGCCAAGACTTCTGCTGACAGCCTCTGGAAACAATTGGGGTTGGCGGCTGATCCACCGTTGTCGATCGTGCTCTGGTTGTCTGATGGGCAACAGCAAACCGTTTCTGCCAGCATCAAAGCCGTTCGGATGAATGCTGGCAAACTAGAGCTATTGGCGGCTGGGGATGTGCTCGCCCCGTCGATCGTCAAACCAGGCACTACATTTCGCCCTTTAGCGTTCACCGAAGCTGCCCTGCAATGGCAGAATCTAGGTACGATGTCCCTCTCTGACTGGGTTCAGCAACAGCCAGCCTGGACAGCCAGCGCGCTCCCAACGCTGGTCAGAGAACTGAAACGATCGGGCAACCTGCCGCCCAATACGCCCCCGACCTGGGATACTCTTGAGTCGCTGGGTATGGGCAGCAGCCCAGTTCAGCTAGCAACATTGACCAATCAGAACCAACCGGATGTAATCGTCACGATTGATCCCGACGCACTGAACGGGCAAACCACCAAAGCGGCTAAACGAACTACTAGCCGATCGCGCACCCTGATTTTCTCATCGGCAGGCACTTTACTTTATAGCGAATGCTCGACTGACGCTGGTTTAACCTATTTAGCGATCGCAGATTTAGGGAACGGCGGTGGCAGCACGATCGTGGCAAACGGTTCTGGAAACTATAGCCTTTTGCGCTGGTCAACCAAACGCAAGCGCTTTGAATAGAATCTGAGCTTATAAGTAGGTGGGTGGAATTAAAATAAGATGGACGTAGGTTGGGTTGAAGCATGAAACCCCTAGCGCAGCCATGCCAAAGGCTTTACGCCCGCATGGGTTACGCTATCACTAACCCATCCTACGAATAATTGTGCCTCCCTACTTGGCGCTGAAATTCATGCTGCCTGAGAGCCGCTGCCTACGCGATCGTGCGCCTTGCTCAGCTTCAAGCCTGCCAAGCTCTACTCATCGTCTGCCCAGGGCATCGCGCAGTCGTATCTTACACGTCACGTAAGCAGGCACCTGATAGTATTCTGCCAAGAGCCAGCCGACAAAGGTGAAATGCGTGAAAAACGTCAGACTGATCCAAACTGTAGGAAACCATGCCCAGGTACTACCTTGCATGGGTGGAAAGGTATGGGAGGACAACCAGATCAGTACAGGCGGCAGAAGGACAAGCGCTAATCCAACGAACCAGACGACGATCGTTAGATCGAGATCCAGTTGGTTGGCTGCCTTCCATGTGTGCCCGTTCCAGCGCCATGTCATCGGTTGGGAGCTATCTTCGACATGGATCGACTGCTCTAGCAAATTGCCCGTAAAAATGTGACGACAAAAATCACAAGCAAACGCATCCATCAATGTCAGCGCGGCAATCTGTCCGTGACGGCAGACTGGACAAACGTAAGTCTCCTGGTAGTTCAGGTCACGCCAGCCGCTCAACTGCTGGTCTCGCTTAAAAACCGTTCCAGATTGAGTGTTGTCTGCGCGATCGCCTTGTTGAGTGAATCCTGTCATAGAAAGGCTCCCTGTAGGGCAGGATGGCGAAAACGGTGAGAGGGAACCGCCAACTGTGAGACATTCACCGCTTAGCCTTCGGTCTGAATCACCGCTTAGCTACTTGCTGGCAAGACGAGCGGTGCCACCAATCGATCGCGTGATCTCCACTCCATTCTGCTGCAAAATCACGATCGGAGCAGAGCCAGCGCTTGCAACAATGCGCTTGACCAACACTTGACCGTTTGCCAAATAAGCGCCAGCGTGAACGTAGCGACTGGTTTGAGCGTCCGGTTCTTTCACAATCACACTCCATTTACCACCGACCTTGATCACGCCACTCACTTCGATCGCATCCGCAAGTGCGGTACGAGAGACGGGCAGTTGTGGTGGCATCATCGGCGGCAGCGGTGTTAAATTCACAGGCACCTGAGCGGCAGACGGCGTAAAGGTTGGTAACTGCCCTTGCTTGGGTAAAGGCAGGGGACTAGGAAGAGTAACCGCTGGCTTGGTCGTTACCGCAATCAGCTTAATAGGTGCTGTCGCAACTGCGGCAAAGGGGTCAGCCCGCCCTGTTACGATCGTCGGTACTCGCATACGAGCGTTCGTCGGCGTAATCAATCCCGGCACTGTTGGCACTGGAAGTAAGGCTGGTGGACTCACGACAGGCTTCGGAAAGCTTTGAGCGACTGCCACAGGAGTCGAGGCTCCGCTGTCAGGCGATGGCACATCAGCCTGTTCGGTTTTAGGAGCGCTGGAACAAGCTGCTAGCAGCAGCAAGCTCCCTAGACTGATGAGCGATCGTGCACGCATTCCTGTGTTCCTTCTGGCTGAGACTAGCCCTACGATAACGCCACTCAGCCAGAATGATTCATCTTGGCTCAAAAAAGGTGAAGGCAATAGGGAGTGTACTAACTGCCTTCTTACACCTTTGCCGCCCGTCTTATCTCTGACGCTGGTGGTCTCTAAACGACAAATAGCAGTCTTCGGGATGGTACAAGTGACACTGGTCGGTGATTGCCTTCATCAACGACCAGGAGAAACGGCACTCGTAGAGGTACGCACCCCAATTTTCTCGCAAGCTCTGGTGTGCCATCCGAAGGTTGTATGAAGGAATGGCAGTGGAAAGATGATGGGGAACATGAACATTAATGTGGTGGCATAAACGCTCGATCCACATGGGGTAATCGCAATGAACGGTTCCAGCTAGCTGTGCTCTTGCTGCGTGCCATTGCTCAGGCTCTTGAAAATCGATGTCAGGGGCTGTGTGATGCACCAGCGTGAAGGTGCTCATCCAGAAATGGTAAACCAGCCAGGGCAGTAACCAGAATTTGACGATGCCGCCAATACCCAGCGTGGCAAACATGAGCGGAAACGCGATCGCCGCAAACCCAACTACAACCGCAACCGATAGCCTGATCTTATGCCGATCTTTCGCTTCAACTCTGGACGGATCGAAATGCATGATCGCCCAGTGAACGATCGACGCAAGCCACCAAAGCCGTCCCCGCATTGCTTGGTAAACACGCTGTATCAGCGTCGGCATCCCGTCATAAAGTTCGGGTCGAAACGGTTGCCAGGCATTGTCCACATCCATTTTATTCGTGTGATTGTGGTGCCTGTTGTGCAGAATGCGCCAGCTATGAAAGGGATACAGCAGCGGCAGCAGAAACAGATGCCCCACCACATCATTCACCCAGCGTCGTTTGGCGAACGATCGATGCCCACAGTCGTGACTAATCACAAAAAAACCGGTCAAGGCTGTGCCTGTAAAGATCCAGGCGATCGGCAGCAAAAACCAGGGCGCGATCGCGATGCTAGCGTAGCCTAAGCCAACCATTAAAACGTTGATTGAAACAGCCGTCCAGGCTTTTTTCATGTCTTTCTGAAAGCATTCTTTCGGCAACGTTTGAAGAATGTCTTTTAAGCGCAGATTTGCATTCAAAGGCGTGAATGGCAGAGTGTCGGGGCGTACTGTCGCAGTCATGAATTGATTGTTCTCTCCGGCTGTAGGTCGTTTGAGTTTGCGCACCTGAGGTTATGCACACATAAAAAACCTGCTCCTGAGACGCAGTGAGCAGGTATCAGTTTCTTACAAAGGTAATGGGCAAACAAGCTGACGTGGTAGCGCGATCGTCAAGGGCATCGATCTAAGGACTGATTTAGTAACAAACCTAAACATTTATATCATACCCATCGATCAGTGTGCCCATCCTCGCTTTCAACTAACCGTGGCGATCCCTATGCGGTTTGCATCGTTTATCGATTTCAGTGCTTAAAATTATTGTTGCTTAGCTCTGGACAAGATGAGAAGGCAATGAAAACCTATCTAACCCCCGTTTCCTAACACTTCTCCTACAGTTAAGCGAGTGCCATTAGCAAAGTCCCAGCCAGACTGAGGGCGTTTTCCAGGTAGTTGAACGCTTCGCAGCAGCAGCACGCCTTCGCCGGTTTGTACGATCGCACCCTCGCCTTTGAGCATGCCGAGTACTTCGCCAGGTTGTGCTGTGGGTGTCGCTTGTGACCAGTCTTGAGCGATCGTGCTCAACACGGGTGGCAGATGCGCCTGAGACGCAGCAGCAAGCGGTACCGTTGCCATAATTTTGAGGACATCGCCGCGAAAGGTGGCGCTACAGGTGGGAAAGAAACCACGCACCTGATTGTGAAGGGCGATCGCGCTGCGTGACCAATCCAGCCAGTAATCCTCTTTTTTGATCAACGGTGCATAGGTTGCCTGAGTGTCATCCTGTGGCATGGGCTGAAGCGTTTGCTGGTTGAGCTGAAGCAGGGTTTCAATAAGCAGATCGGCACCGATTGGGGCTAAGCGTGCTGCCAGGTCGTCAAAATTATCCAGCAGCGCGATCGGGGTGCGCGCTTCCAGCAGCATGGGGCCGGTATCCATACCAGCATCCATCAACATCGTAGTGATACCTGTCTCCGCCTCACCGTGATACAGGCTCCACTGAATGGGAGCCGCACCGCGATAGTTTGGCAGGATGGAGCCGTGGGCATTGACGCAGCCAAGACGTGGCATAGCCAGAATTTCTGGCGAGAGAATTTGCCCGTAGGCAACGACCACAAACGCATCTACCTGAGCTGTACGCAAATGGCTTAGCGTTTCTTCGTCTTTTTTGATGCGCTTGGGCTGATACAGCGGCAAGTTGTGTGCCTGGGCGATCGCCTTGACGGGTGACGGAAGCAGTTGATTGCCGCGTCCCCGTCGCTTATCAGGTTGCGTGACGACTGCCAGCACACTGAAATCCGGGTGAGTCAGCAAGCGCTTTAAGCTAGGCACGGCAAATTCAGGCGTACCGAAGAAGATAATGTTCATGTCGATGAATGCAGAGGCAAGGAACAACCAGGCAGAGCAAACCTTTCATGCACGTCTGTAGGAACCCTCTCTCTTGATTGTCTTGCTCTTTCCGGTGTTCCTACTGCTAATTCTTCTGACCGCGCCAGGGGCTAACTTCGAGCTTGCCGTCCGGCTTGAAGACCACCTTGAATAGAGCCACTGGTTCTTGAGCCGCCGCATCGCCAGCAGCGGGTTTACCGAGTTTGGAGAGCGGGATTTCCTGGACATAATCGGCAGCGCTCTGGTTATCCGGCTTATAGTCCGCGATCGTGCCGTCTTGCTTCACCCGGACTCGAAACACCAGGTCTTTCTTAAAGCTCGGCTTGTCTTTCCAGTTTTTGTCAATCTGGTCGTACAGCCTGGGCTGAAGCACCTTGATCTGAGCGGCATCAGTGATTTCTGTAATACCTGTGAGGGGACTCGCCACCGCCTCTCTCCAAGGCATTACATCCACCACGCCTGCGGCTGTGAAGACCACTTTGTACTGAGCGATCGGCTCCGATGTCGGCGGCGATCCTGTGGCTGGAATATAGAGCAGGTTGGGTAACGGCGTTTGTTGGACAGCGGTGAAGGCAGCCGGGTTGCTCGGCTTGTAGCCAACAACCGCACCATCTTTCACCACTCCTACGCGGTAAACAAGGTCTTGCTTGATCGCCGTGCGATTTTTCCATGCTTGATCAAGCTGGCTCCCAAGCTGTTTCTGCAACGTTTGAATTTGAGCTGGATCGGTAATTTCGGGGGCAGCAGTTAACGCTGATTCCAGCTTTGTCAAATCTGGCTGGGTCGCCGTTGGAGCAGAGCTTTGAGGCGCTGGAGTCGCACTAGCACTGGGACTGGGCGGCGACGAACTACTTGCAGCAGGGGTTGGGGGGCTGGCAGAGGGTGAGGGTGTACCAGTCGTACTAGAGGTTGTATTGGCTTTGGGCACCAGCTCGTCTGGTTGACGCACTTGAGGTGTGGGAATGAAGAAGAAGGCGATCGCCGCCAATGCCAAACCAGAAGCGCCAAGAACCGCAGGCACGGCTTGTTTCACAACAGGGTCGCTGCTGCGGACATCGCGTTTAGCAAGGGGCGCTACGTGCAGGGACAAATCAGGTAGGGTTTGAGTGTCTGCAAAGAACTGATCCACTGCCTCCACCAGATCGAATAACTGCACGGTGGTCAGGTCAACCTGCCGAGTGAGGTGTGTGGTAATGCCAGAGCCAGGATCGGCATCTGGCGGCAACACGCTTAACCGATGATGGTTAGTATCCAAACGCTCTAATTGCACAAGCTGCGTTGAGGTTTGAGGCGCTTTAAAGGCACGAATGCCACTCAATAGCTCCTGAGCATAGAGGCTCACAGCGGCAGTCAAACTTTCAAAAAACTCGCGTCCACCCGACAGCGGTTTTTCTTCGCCAACCAGATGGCACTCAGCGCTCATCAGTTGAGACATTAAGGGACGCGCTTCGGCTTGACTGGTCACAACCGTATCGCCCCATCCTTCCAGGACAAGGGTGCAGTTTGGCAAACTATATTGACGTTGAATACTCATGCTACTTCTCCGTCGAACAGGCTTGCCCAAAAGCGTTGCATACCGTATGTGCCTGTACAAAACAGCAGTTGGGTGAGCAGATTTAACGCCAGTTCGTCCAGCTTTTCGTCGGAGTTGTAAGCCGCCACGATCGCCCGTTTAGGGTTCATACGCGATCGAAAATGGGCGCGAAACCGCTCCAGATATTCACTCAGCCGAAAGTGATGTTCCATCGATAGCTGCTTGTCGCTGAGCTGTTGGTATGCGAGCAACAACTGCCGGATTAACACAGTCAGCCGACGCGCCAGGTAACAACCAACCAGTACCAGCGCTTTTGCTTCTGTTAAGGTCAGGGGACGGCGTTGACTGTAGCGCCGCAAAGGATTGGTGCTGCGTAACCGCCAGAGCGAAACCCGGTTTTTAACCACGCTCTGAAGTTCCAGCTCATTTGCCATGCTCAAAATGGCTTCTGACCCGCTTAAGTCCAATGCCTCGATCGCCAGCAGCAGCAAATCAATTTCTAGCCTTGCACGGCGAGGGCAAACCTCATCCGCCAGCGATGGATTAGGCAGACTATCAAGAATTAAGGGCGTTGACTGAACGGGTGGACTATTTGACTGCATTACACTCACGGGAACATCCATTCCAACTGAACTTAGGTCTTGAACTGAGCTTCATAACGCTTAACGTGATCTTAGGGTTGGCAACGCTCAACGCAACCACTCTGATTCTCACTTTACGCGCTTCCTGACTTCTACCCTACTGGCTTACTCTCCAGCCGCATTCTAGCGAAATCAGGATCGGCAAGGTTGGCAGTACGGTGTCGGCAGGGTTTTGAAGGATGGCGATCGACGGCGTGAAGCCCCGATCACGTCAAAACGGTGCAACCTCATAGTGTACGCTTTCGCGCCATTTTGTGACACCACGCTCAAAATTGCTCAAAAGTTCCCCTGCAAGGGCAGGCTGCTGCGGTGGGATAACGCGTCACAGTAGTGAGAGAATGATGCAAAGCCGGCACGGGGCGATCGCGTGCAGTGCTTGCAAAGATGGCTGAGGGAGAATGAATCGATGCTTAAACGAATATTGGCAGTAGTTTTAGTGGTACTGAGCCTGAGCCTGCAAGGATGTGTTACCACGCCAACTGCTGGCTTAAAAAGCTATGTAGACAGTATTGATGGCTACAAGTTTCTTTATCCTAACGGTTGGTTGCCCGTTAGCGTGACGAGTGGACCCGATGTCGTCTTTCACGACATTATTGAGCAAACCGAAAACGTCAGTGTTGTCATTAATCCGGTGGCAAGCAACAAGACTCTAACCGAATTGGGTAGCCCTGGTGAAGTGGGCTATCAGTTAGGCAAGAGCGCGATCGCCCCACCTGACTCTGGTCGCCAAGCCGAACTGGTGAACGCTGAAGCGCGCACAGTGGGCAACAAGCTTTATTACCTGCTGGAGTATGCCGTGAAGATGGGCGATCGTGAACGCCACAACCTGGCAAGCGTTGCCGTGAGCCGGGGCAAACTTTACACCTTCAACGCCTCTACTCCAGAAGACCGTTGGGACAAAATGCAAACGCTGCTAGAAAGAACCGTTAAATCGTTTTCGGTGGATTGAGACGTTACATGTAACGTCCCTACTTCTGTTCTAGCGTTCTCACCGCCTCAATTTTTTCTCATGGGTCTTCCACAGTTCATTCTTGCGTCTGCGTCTGCGGCTCGGTTGCGGCTGCTGCGAAGCATTGGCATTGAACCGATCGTTCGTCCCAGTGATTTTGATGAATCGCAGGTGCAACTGGATGATCCGGCAGCACTCGTGCAAGCATTAGCGCTCAACAAAGCAACGACTGTCGCCACACAGCTAGACAGCCATGCTTCGATCACGAGGCTTGTTTTGGGGTGCGATTCGGTTTTGGCGATCAAGGGCGACATTCACGGTAAACCATCGAACCCAGACGAGGCGATCGCTCGTTGGCAGCAAATGCGTGGTCAAGTCGGCAGCCTCTATACAGGGCACGCCCTGCTTGTCCTTCGCCCCACGCCTTATACTCCATACCCGACTCCCTACTCCCCACTCCCTACGCCCCCTCCTCTCGTCCGCTGCCAGATCACCCATGTCCATTTCGCCTCTGTGAGCGATCGCCAGATTGCTGCTTACGTCGCAACGGGTGAACCAATGTACTGTGCTGGAAGCTTTGCGCTAGAAGGCAAAGGCGGCTCGTTGGTCGAAAAGTTAGAAGGCTGTCACAGCAATGTGATTGGTCTGAGCCTGCCGCTGCTCCGGCAAATGTTAGACGATCGCGGCTATAACATCACAGATTTTTGGTCCATGACTGAGGAGCGTTGAATTACGATAAGAGTCAAGCGCAATTTCCTCTCGTTATCGATCGCACCCAGTTCTTGGTAAAGCCGTTATGCTTCCTCTCAAAGCAGAGGCTCAAAGCCTTTACGACACAGACTACACGCAATGGCTCGAAACGACGGTTGCAAAACTGCGGCATCGAGACTACGCCACTGTGGACTGGGAGTCACTCATTGAGGAAATCGAGGACATGGGGCGGAGTGAGCGCAGACGGTTAGAGCGCAATCTGATTGTGGTCTTACTGCACTTGCTGAAATGGCAACATCAGCCCCAAAAAAGATGTGGTAGCTGGGCAGGAAGCCTTGTTGAGCATCGCAGACGAATGAGGCGAGCGATCGAAGACTCTCCAAGCCTCAAACCCTACTTTGCTGCGATCGTGGTTGCGTCGTACAAGCAAGCAGTGAAACAGGCAATGGCTGAGACGGGTCTATCGTTAGAACCGTTTTCGGTTGAGTGTCCTTATAGCTTGGCGGAAGTCCTGGATGACGAGTGGTTACCCTAACGAGCTAAGGCAGCAGCAACTTACAGCCATTCTCAGTCGGATGGGCACCGCCCATTCATTGCCAGAATGCTTATGCCATCGCCTGTGTGAGCAATGCTCACCCTACAATCTGTGGTTTATTCATCTGGAAACTGCTGTCACTACAGCACCCAACCCGCCAATGCTTGATTTAAAGATTTCGCTTATATGGTCAGGTTTGTTCTTACACTGAAAGCAGATGGCGCTGAGACTTGTGCTGATGCCATCGACCGCTTGAACCATCAGCCCACAAGCTAGGTGCACTGGGTTGTAGTCTGGCTACTATGCATCGATCGTGGTCGCTCTACTGGTAAATTCTTCGCTTCGATCGCACTATTCGCAATTACCTGGCTCTTCGATGGATTGTTCGGTGACTGATCTCTCCAACTTTCGGGCTGATGTGCGCGACCAGACTCATCTGGGGCAACTGTGCGGGTCTGAGCAGCGCTTTTGCGATCGCTACGAAATTCTCAAAATTCTTGGACGGGGCGGCTTTGGTATCACTTTTTTAGCAAAGGATGCCTCGCTTCCGGGTCAACCTCTGTGTGTGATTAAGCAGCTTTGCCCTAGAGTCAACGATGCTGCCGCGCTGCAACAAGCCCGCAAGCGCTTTGAACAGGAAGCTGCCACCTTAAGCAAGCTGGGCAGCCATGCTCAGATTCCGCAATTACTCAACTACTTTGAGACGGCAGGCGAATTCTATCTGGTGCAGGAGTATGTTCGGGGTCACACGTTGACCAAGATCGTTAAACGCTACGGTCCTTTTGCGGAAGTGGGCGTGAAGCAGTTTTTGAAGGAGTTTTTGCCCCTGCTTCAGTACGTACACAATAACCGTGTCATTCATCGGGACATCAAACCGCCCAATTTGATCCGTTGCCGCGACGATGGCAGACTGGTGTTGATTGACTTTGGTGCCGTCAAAGAGCAGATTGCTCAAGTCGGCGATTCGAGCGCTAGACCGACATCAACTCAGTTTGTGGGCACGGTTGGCTTTGCACCACCCGAACAACTGGCATCTCGCCCGATTTATGCCAGTGACATTTATGCGCTGGGTGTCACCTGCCTTTACCTGCTGTCGGGCAAGCCGCCGCTAGAGTTTGACTACGAATTTCTGACGGGTGATGTGCGCTGGAGTGATTTTGTATCGGTGAGCGACCACTTTGGCACGGTGTTGAGCAAGATGCTGAAGGTGTCACCTCAAGAGCGCTTTCAGTCGGTCAGCGAGGTGATTCGAGCGCTGGAGCTAGAGCCATACTTTGACAATCTTGTGCATTGTATGAACATTAAGCCCAAACCCTTTCCTCCTACTGCTGCCGAGGAGTCAACTGCTGAGAGCTATGTGCCGCCGATGGTGCGAACAGCAACGGCAATTCGAGACTGGCAAGCCAAGCTGAAGGCTAGACGGGTGCGCGATCGCCTCTATCAGCCCAGCATTACGCACAGCGGTTCGAGCTACTTTCCGTAAGCAAGTCTGACTTGTGCTTCGCTGACTTGTGGTTAAATGGCATCATGCTTGTTCTTACGTGAAGCGGAACATGCCAAACCTGCAAGCGTATGCTGTCATTACCCCTGAATGGTGACCGAACCACCCTCTCATGAAGCCGTTCTCCTGATTCGTGTTGCCCAGCACGATGAAGCAGCGTTGGCAGAACTGTACGATCGCTATGCGCGAGTCCTCTACTCTGTCGCGTTCAGAAGCCTAAGATCCGCTGAAGAAAGCGAGGAAGTTGTCTTAGATGTCTTTGCCCAGGTGTGGCGCACGGCAGCTCGCTACGACGGAACCAAGGGGCGAGTTGATAGCTGGTTGTTCATGATGACTCGCAGTCGTGTTCTAGATCGATTGCGAAGTTTGCAGCGAGCCGCTAAGGTTACACTTGCGTCAGAGAATTTTGCAGAGATCCAACCCACCACTCCTGGCGTAGATCCTCTTGTAAACGTCCTGATCGCAGAGCGCCGCGATCGAGTACTAGCCGCCCTCAGCCAACTGCCTAAAGAGCAACGCCAGGTAATCGAGTTGGCATACTACAAAGGACTCACCCAATCAGAAATTGCTGCGCAAACGAATCTCTCCTTGGGCACCGTTAAAACGCGCGTTCGGCTGGGCTTGAGCAAGCTGCGAGTTGCCCTTGGTAACTGGGAGCCAAGCTAGGATAGGAATCTAGACCATTAGAATGTGATGAACGCTGAAGACCGCTGTTTCTGTGAACTGGCTCCGCTGTATGCACTCAACCTGCTGGATGACGATGAGCGTCACTGGGTTGAGGCGCAAGCACTTGAAAATCCAGAGTTGGCGGCTGAATTGGCAGAGCACCAGCTCACGGTGGACGCCCTTCCCTACGGCACTCCTACAGTGCCAATGGCAGCAGACCTGAAAGAGCGACTGTTCCAACGGTTAGCAACTGAGTCAGTCGATGCATCGTCTACAGCGACACTCATACCCAACCAATCGCTCCAGGACGCACTGACCGTCCCCGATTCGGCTCCCTTGCCGATTCGTGAAGCAGCAGAAGCTGACCGATCGCGGGTTGTGCCACTCCGTCGCCGTAATGGGTGGCTACAGGCGGCTGGAGCCATTGCTGCACTGGCGGCGATCGCCCTCCTGGTTGACAACTATCGTCTCCGTCAGAGCGTTCAGGCTGATCAGGCGATCGTGGCGACACTCCAACAGCCCGATAGCATTGTCTACTCGCTGAAAGGCACTGAGAAAGCCGTGAGTGCTTCTGGTAGCCTGGTTGTGAATTCTAGCGACAAAACTGCTGTCGTCCTGGTACAAAACTTGCCTGCCTTGCCCGACGGTCAAGCGTATCGTCTGTGGGCAATCCCCAAAGGGGCTACCAAACCGACCTACTGCGGACAGTTCAATAACAATCGGACTGGCACTGTCCGCTGGTCTTTACCAGAAGCCGTTTGCAGCGCCAGCGTGCCGCAAATGCTGATGACGGCTGAATCAACGACAGCTCCTCCCGTGCCAGCCGGACCGTTAGTGATGAAGAGTGCACTGCGATCCTGAAGGTTTTACCTCAACGCCCATGCCAAAAAGCGTTCTGTGTAGTAGAGCGCTAACTGGTTGCTGACCCCGTTGAACACTTTGTCAAACGCATGTTCAGCCCAGGGGATTTCGATCCAGACGGCGCGGTTGCCTGCTGCCTGTAGCCGATCGTAGAGCGATCGCCCAAATTTAGACTGCACCAAATGATCGCGTCCACCATAGATGAGTAGAGAGGGTGGTAACGCTTGCTGCACGTAGTTGTAAGGAGAAGCCTGTTTGTAAAGTTCAGGAAACTGCTCAGGCGTTCCACCCAACAATGCTTTGAGTACAGCACGGCTATTAATGGGGTCAGGATGAGGCAAATCGTAATAGCCCTTCGTTAAGTCAACGGGTCCGTAGTAGTTCACCACCGCCCGAATCGGAATGCTGCTGGGTTGATACGCCGCCAGCATTGCCAGATGCGCGCCTGCCGATCGCCCCATTAAGGCAACCCGATCCAGATCGACTTCTAGATCTACTGCGTGCTGCTGAATATATGCCAGCGCCGTTTTGACATCCTCAAGCTGTGCCGGAAAGCGGTATTGGGGCGCGTGGCGGTAGTCGATCGCCACGACCGTATAACCACGCGCTGCCATGTAGCGGCTGAAGGGTGCATCATCGTTTGGGCTACCGTGCTGCCACGCACCGCCATAGATGACGACGATCGTGGGATACAGACCAACTTGCTTGTCAACCTGCGGCGGCTGATACGCTGTTAGAGTCAAA
>JACMKO010000469.1 GCA_014380065.1 Leptolyngbya sp. ES-bin-22
AAAGAACATTCAGACTTCGGGCGAGGATCTGGATGATGCGAAGCTTTTCTGTCGGTGGAAGGCGAAGGAGTTGTTGTTCAAGTTCCTGGACAGTCATACTGAGGTTTACTCCTTCTAGACGGATGCTGAATCGGATCTGTGTGCTTCTGCATAAAGCTTCAAAGCGACAGATATCTGCTGTCTAGCACTGGCTCCTTGTGCCTGGAACCAAGCAAACGTTTCAGGATCAACTTGGACTGCCAGAGTCAGATCTGAACCGGGCATCCGCAATTGCGCTTTAGCAAAAAAGGCCTCCGATAACGGTGGCATATCAGACATATCGCTGGTCTCGTCGCTCATCGCATCGACTCTATCCCAATCGGTTTTTGAGGTATTGTTCGTAGCGTCTGCGTTTATGGTGGTTACTTCTCTAGACGAACGGCGTACCATTGCAGAAACTCGCCGGGACCGACATCAAGTTCGCAAGACGTTTCTAGCAAGTACTGTGCCTGTTCGTGCAGTGAGGTGAACCGTTGCAGATCTCTGGGAAGATCATCCTGCCGTTGTGACAAGATGCGTTTGAGCTTTTCGAGCAGTTCGGTAGTGCTAAGAAACTCCTCCGATCGCCCAGATTCTAGCAGCACAAATGTGTCGCTCTCATACATGCGCGGGTCAGGCATGATTGTCTTGTCCCCTGTGTGGTTGCAGTCTTCATTATCGCATTGAGCAGAGGCGGACTTCGGTGGGCGATCGCGGTAGAAAGATGCCGTGATGTCCAAGTTCTCTGTCTACAGGCAGCAGTCAGAGGGAGCCGTTCAGTATAATCATTTGCACAAGACCACGCTTTTCATTCTCCTGGACGAATCGCTAGTTCGTTTTACTCATCAACTCAATCACTCACAACTCTTATGAAGCGTTCTGCCTGCCTGATTTTTAATCCAGTTGCGGGTCAAGGTGATCCGGAGCAAGACCTTGCAACGATTAAGGCACTGCTAGAGCCTGAGATCGACCTCGATATTCAACTGACGACGGCAGAGGTGGGTGCAGATGAGCTGGCGATCGCCGCTGTTGAACGTGGAGTCGATGCCATTATTGCGTCCGGCGGTGATGGCACCCTCTCTGCAACAGCGGCAGCGCTAGTGGGTACGACTATTCCCCTCGGCATTATTTCACGCGGCACTGCCAATGCTTTTGCCAATGCACTGGATATTCCCGACACGATCGATGCAGCCTGTCATACTATTCTCGGTGGCGCAACCAAAACTGTGGATGCAGCATACTGCAATGGCTATCCAATGGTGCTGCTAGCGGGCATTGGCTTTGAGGCAGAGGCCGTCGAGCTAGCCGATCGCGACGCAAAGAACCGCTTTGGGATGTTTGCCTATGTCCTGGCAGGCTTTCAAGCTTTGCGGCAAATGAAAACGTTTGAAGCTGAGATTGAAACCGAAGATAAAATTATTAAAGTCTCAGCAGCGGCAATCACCGTGGCAAACGCGGCTCCGGCAACGTCTGTGCTGGCACAAGGGCCATCGGGTGTTATCGTCGATGATGGGTTGCTCGATATTACGCTAGTCTCTCCAGCAAATAAAGCAGGAGCGATCGCTGCCACATATCACTTGCTGCAAACTGCTCTCAGTGGCGATGCCGTTGACCGTGATGATATTGGTTATCTGCGCGCCAGACGTGTCAAGATCACGACGGAACCAGAGCAAAAGGTGGTGTTGGATGGTGAACTCATTGGCACTACCCCGATCGACGTGGAGTGCGTTCCTGGTGGACTGACGCTCTTTTACCCTCTTGTTGAAGAAGACGTGCCTGCCGAAAAGCTAGACGGACTGCCGAACCTGGTTGTGGAAATGAAAGACACGGCGGATGGTGAGGATGGGTTTGGCGATCGCGAATCCTTGAGCTAAGCTCAGCGATGCCGAATCCAGGTATGACGCACAATGCCTGCCCAATGGAGGGGACGCAAGTTATACCAATTTAAAGCATGACGGCTACAGATCCAATCGCTGGGTCGGGGCAAGGCATTGCCTTACCCCGACAAGATGTGTCGTCTTTTCAATTCAAATTGGTATTAGCTCTAGCCCCTTTTTAACCCTCCCATTGCAATGCCTGAAGTACTTAATCTGCATCCGCTCTTTGTCCAACTACAAACGCGCTACCCTACCAGTGGTCTACTGACAGAACTGGTGCAAATGCACGCTGACGACTTCGTGGTGCGGGCGATCGTACAGCTAGGCAGCATGACGCTGGCAACCAGTTTGGCGACTGCCGCAACGGTTGAGCAGGCAGAAGATCAAGCGCGGCTACGTGTGTTGGCGCTGCTAGGCATTCATCCGGCTCCGTCTGGTTTTCCTGAGCTACCTTTCTCCAGCTACAGCACCCCAGCAAGCCCACTGACGAATGCCTTCAAAAACGTAGCGCAGCGTTCCGAGCCATCGGATGATATGACGCTTCAAAAGCAAGTGACTCCAGCAGCATTGACGGATGTTGAGACCGCGATCGCCCCTCTCTCAACCCTTGCCGCCTTAGCGTTTGAGCCAGCGCTCACAACCGACGCTCCAAACCTTCCCTTTTCCACCGCATTCGTTGAACCGTCTGCGCCGATCCCCTACGTTTCCGACATGGAACCAGAAAGCTTTGAGGCACCGTCCGAGGATGCACCCCTCGATCGCGATGACGATTACGATGATGCACCTTACGACAATGCACCTGATGACGAGGAGCCGGTTGAGGAACCTGAATCACTGGTTGAAGCGGCATCGAGTCGCGATCGTGCAAGCACAGAGTCTGTTCCCGCAAAGGCCGAAGAGTCAGCGTCTAAAAGCAAGCCCCGCAAGCCAAGCGCCAGCAAAGAGCCGCCCGCTTCGGAGGCTGATACAGCGGGGAGTGCATCAAGAGATTTATCTTCGCTGATCTCGCAGATTGGTGTGGAGATCGATCGCATCGGCTGGAGCAAACGACAGGGCAGCACCTACCTGCAAAAAACCTACGGCAAGAAAACCCGCAGCGAACTCACAGACGATGAGCTGGAAGACTTTTTGACGTACCTGAATACGCAACCTTCAGCGGGTGAGTCACCAGCGACAGAGTAGGCAAGGGGACTCGCGCAAAACCTGTCAAACGCCCCCTTATCCCCAATTTGTGACCGATCGGGCAGTCAAGAAGGGGCGCTTGGGACAAACAACCAAGACCTAAACTCAAAACGTTCCTGTGGCAGAGTTAGGATAATGTCGGTTCTCGCCGTTTCACTGTTCCGCTATGATCCCCTCGCGTCGCGTCTATCAACTGTTGCTGCTGGGTACTGTGATCGGGCTAGGTGCCGCCACGATCGGCTCTGATGTCACCAACCCACGGTTGCTAGGTCTCTCGATCGTGCTGACGCTGGGGTTTGATGTGTTGGTGCTGCTGTTAGCGGTACTGGATGTGCGACGAGCGCAAGCGGGACGTGCGGTTGTAGAGCGCGATCGCCTTGCTCGGCTCTCGATCGGTCGCGACAATCTAGTGCGTTTAACGGTAAAGACGGGCTATCAATCCGCTGTTTTGCAAATTCGAGATTTCTACCCGCAGGCATTTTCGACCACCACCAAGCATCTGAGCGTTTCGTTACCTGCCCACAGCTCCGAGGCACTGATGTATCAAGTTTTTCCAGCTAAGCGGGGTGAGTATGACTGGGGCGACATTCAGGTGCGTCAGTTGGGAGCTTGGGGCTTAGCGTGGCATGACTGGAAAATTCCTCAAAGCGAAACGGTCGCGGTGTACCCGGATTTAATTGGGCTGCGATCGCTCTCCATTCGCCTGACGCTGCAAGCAAGCGGTAATCTACGTCGTGCCCGTCGTCAGGGCATTGGCACTGAGTTTTCAGAACTACGGGAATATGCAACGGGGGACGATCCCCGCCTCATTGACTGGAAGGCGACGGCTCGTCGTAGTCGGGTGCTGGTGCGGGTGCTGGAGCCAGAGCAGGAGCAAACGCTGATTGTGCTGCTCGATCGTGGGCGGCTGATGACGGCTCAGGTGAAAGGGCTGGCACGGTTTGACTGGGGCTTAAATGCAGCGCTCTCGCTGGCGCTGGCAGGGCTGAATCGAGGCGATCGGGTGGGCATTGGGGTGTTCGATCGCCAGATGCACGCCTGGATGCCGCCAGAACGTGGGCAAACTCAACTCCCTAAGCTCATCGAGCGGCTCACTCCGCTTTATCCTGCCTTGCTGGAGCCTGACTATGTTGGAGCCGTGACCACGGTTGCCACTCGCCAAACCCGCCGTGCGCTGGTAGTGCTAATCACTGAAGTCATTGACACCACGGCTTCGGTGGAGTTACTGGCAGCAATGGGACGACTTGCCCCCCGCCATCTAGCCTTTTGCGTGACGTTGCGCGATCCCCAGGTGGATACGCAGGCACACGCCCTCACGACAGACATTCCCACGACCTATGCCCGTGCGGTAGCGCTAGATTTGTTGTCCCAGCGTCAGCTTGCACTGGCAAAACTCAAGCAAAAAGGAGTGCTGGTGCTGGATGCGCCTGCTGACCAAATCAGTGAGCAACTGGTCGATCGCTACCTCCAACTCAAAGCCCGTAGTCAACTTTAGGCATTAAAATACCCCCCAGCTCGATCGAACTGGGGGGGCTTACATATAAAAGTACTGATAACTTGCCTTGAACCTCTTTAAATCTACGCCATGCCTTCGCTTATTAAGCTAATTTTCCATTAAGAAAGAATGAATAATTGATGAAGCTTGATTCTAGGAGGCAGAAACCGGATTGCTCAAGAAACGGACAGGGTTGGCTGGCATCAAATGACCAGAAACCCAGTTTTTTAGGACGGCAGGGCGGCATCGCTCAGGTCTTTGAGCAAAATTCGTTTCCCTGCTCATCTTTACCTCAGACGTAGTGACTGTATAATTGGCTCGTCCTTCGCGAAAGTTAACCTTTGTGAGGGCTGTCTAGCCTGCTTTTAGCTTTAGGCTGCTTTTAACTCCAGGCTGCTTTTACACAGGGACTTTTTAGAGAGTGTTCCAAAAGCTTTTACTACCAATGCCGCAACGAACGTCGCCCCCAAAAAACACTCCGCTCCTCGGACTGGCAATGCTCTTAGCCCTGCTTACGGCTTCTCAGCCTTTGGCAGCGTTGCTTGCCCTCAACCCAGTGTTAGCGCAATCACCTGCACCGTCATTCTCACCGACTGGCGTGGTTCCTACGGGCACGACGGTCAGAGTTGACGGCTCAAGCACCATGGCGACCCTTAATCAGGCGCTTAAGAAAGTCTACGAGGAGAAATATGCTGGTACCAGCGTGACGCTAGCGGAGGAAGGCAGTGATGCGGCATTAAAAGCCCTACTTGATGGGACGGTTGATATCGCGGCGATCGGGCGGGCGCTCACGGCAAAGGAGAAGCAGCAAGGGCTGGTTGCTCAACCAATCGCGCGGCGCAAGATTGCGATCGTGGTTGGTCCTAATAACCCTTTCAACGGGAACATCACGTTCGAGCAGTTTGCCAAGATGTTCCGAGGCGAGCTTAGAGATTGGTCTGAGCTTGGTGGCGCTCCGGGTCCGATTCGGTTTGTCGATCGCCCCAGTTCGAGCGATACTCGTCAGGCGTTTCGTCCCTATCCTGTATTTCAAAAAGCGCCCTTCAAGGCAGGTGAGAATACCAAGCAAACGGCTAAAGACAGTACAGATGAAGTCGTTCAGGCGTTAGGAACCGATGGTATTGGGTATGCGATCGCTGACCAGGTGCTCGATCGCCAAGACGTTCGCATCATTTCAATGCACAAAACGCTGCCTGACGACCCGCGCTATCCCTTCTCCCAACCGTTGGCATATGTCTATAAAGGCACTCCCAGCTCTGCGGTACTCTCGTTTTTAGGCGTTGCAACGGCAGCAACCAGTCAATCGATAATTGAAGCAGCACGAGAAACCGCTACAACAGCGGTCGATGCAAGTCCGTCGCCTGTCAGCTCTTCGGTATCTCCTAGCCCAGCGGTAAGTGCCACAGCGACCCCAG
>JACMKO010000470.1 GCA_014380065.1 Leptolyngbya sp. ES-bin-22
GGGTGAGCGAAAAGGACCGTGCTCAAGCAGCAGTGATACGGAATCCGGCTTTGAAGTAACACTATGAAATAGATAGGGGGATGGGACACACAATTACTCTAGCCAATCACCTCAAGAGTGAGGAACTCAAAGCACGCTATCAAGGCAGTACCGATCTGGTGGAGTCGCGACGTTGGCACTTACTATGGCTAGTTTCTCAGCAGTGGTATCTGCTCGATGCCACGCCGTCGAAGGTATGAGCTAGTCTTATGCTCGAAAAGTCATCTATGCTGACAACCGAGGTGGGGTTGCCACCCTGATCAACCGCAGGCGTGGACGGCAAATGATGAGTCGAGCTTTATTGAATGCTGCAACAGCCAAAACTCAAAACGTTTCAGTTCGGCAAACCGGAATTTGGGTTGAATTGGGCGACCCTGGCGGTATCTGCGAAGATACTGTATTGAAAGTCAAGACTCTGCGACCCCAATGTTGGGGTTAAATGGACAGCCTGACTTCAGGACACCATAAGCTAAATGCAGCAGCTTCCGCATTGCTGCCCCAATGACTTGCTTCTTGACTTTGCCCTTCGCTAACAAGCGTTCACAAAAAGCAGCAATCAACGGGTTGAAGCGGCGGGCTGACATGGCTGGAAGATATAACGCTTTGCGCAATCGGGCATTCCCAACTTTTGATAAACCCGGTTTACCCCGCACCGAAGACCCACTGCTTCGTTCTCGGGGCGTTAATCCTGCATACGCTGCTAACTGGCGGGGTGAGTCAAATAAGCTCCAATGCACAATTTCAGATAGTAAAATCGCAGCGGTGTGTTCCCCGATCCCTGGAATCGATACCAGCAAATCTCGCTGATTTTTCAAGTCTGGATGTTGGTCGAAGTGTTCTTTAATCTGTTGCTTGATCTGTTCAATATCATGTTCCAAATAGTCAATGTGAGCTTGAATCGATGTGCCTAACTTTGGGGTCGCTGTTTCCAATCGATTGCGTTCTTGCACGACCATTTGCTGTAGGGCTTCCAAGCGTCGGAGTAACCCTTGTAATTGCTTCACTTCGGGTGCCGGAGGTTGCCACGGTTCCGGTCGCAGGGCGATGCAAAATCGTAAGATTAATTGAGCATCAGCTTTGTCTGTTTTGGTTCGAGATAACTCGCTAATGGCAAATCCTTTAATGCGAGCTGGATTAATGATGCTGACGGTGTGCCCCTGAGCGTGCAGGAATTCGGCGACTCCTTCACCATAAGTGCTGGTGGCTTCTAGGCAAGCATGAACCGACTCTATCCCTTGCTGCCCAAGCCAACGCTCTAACTGCTCAAACCCACTGGGTTCATTGTTGAACACTTTTAGCTTCGGCTTATTCTTTGCCTCGCCTGCAATCTGTAAAGCAACATGAAATTTACTTTTACTGATGTCGATGCCTAAGTAAGACAGATTCATCGGTTAGGGAACTCCTTATGAGGGGCAGTTGGCGCATGGATGCTACAGGCTCTAGGTTATCCTTGTCAATGCAGGTTCTAGTTTCATCGAACTGACCTTTGGTACTGTCCAACCTTTGTCGAACTTGTAGCGGGAAACCCAGGGATCTAATCTTCGCACCAGACTGTCAACGTCTCAGCAGCGCCCAAATTCACCTGGGGTTTCTTGAACTGTAAACCAGTCCATCCTCAACATACAAGCAGCGCGCTCCAGCATTATTAATCTTGAGGTCATTCCAGTTCAGTCAGCGTGCTCTGCGAGATACCCGCAAGGGGTCGGTGAATCATGCTACTTTCTAGTGCTATTTGAAGAAGCTGCACTCCCTGTCCAGGCTCTCAATCCCATCCATTCAGAGGGCGTAGATCTGGGCGATTAGGAACGTGAAAGCATTCGGTTAAAACAGACACTTGAAGCCGCCGAACAACAGAAAACAGTGGCTCAAGCGTCTCTGCAAGCCCTAATTCAAGAGCAGGCACATCTCAATCAAGACTTGAGAGTTGCCAATGAAGAACTTCTGTCCAGCAATGAAGAACTGCAAAGCACCGATGAAGAACTTCAGACTGCCAATGAAGAAATTTAATCGACTAACGAAGAACTTCGCAATCTCAATCTTGAACTCCAACAAGTCAATAGCGACCTGGTAAACTTCCTTGCCAGCATTAATATTCCGATGTTGGTGCTGGATAATAATCTGAGAATTCGCCGATTTACACCCTTAGCGCAGCAACTTTTCAATCTGGTTACCACAGATGTAGGGTGACCCTTCGGCGACATTCGAGCTAGTTTGGAGGTTCCTGAACTAGAAGCCATGATCTTGGGAGTGATTGAGACGCTTCAAGCCAGAGAAAAAGAAGTTTAGACTCAGCCCTCTTTTGTTACTTTAATGAGAACAAATTAGGCTAGAAGTTGCTGTGTTCAAGTTGAAATCATGACACTCCGACAACCTGTTCCGACGATTGGCTTCGTGGACGAGTATTGCTTGCTCTACCGCTCAGTTTTTGACGATGTGCGATTGTATGAATGCTTCAAGTGGCTGCATGTGGGGATGATCAGCCCGCTCCCTCGCAAAACACTTCCGGAGATCGCTAAACTCAACGGACTGAAAGACGGACAAAGTTTGCATCACTTTTTGCGCAATGGCGTGTGGGACGTAGCTCAAGTCCGAGCCATTCGATTGCACCTGATTCGGCAGCAAATTGGCACGCGCCCCATCAGTTTGTGCATCGATGAAACGGGCGATGTGAAGAAAGGGGAAGCCACCGACTATGTGGCAAAGCAATACATTGGCAACTTGGGCAAGACTGCTAATGGAATGGTCAGTGTCAATGCGTATGCGGTGGTCGATGGCATCACTTATCCGTTGCTATTCAAGATCTACAAACCGAAATCTCGGCTCAAAGCCCCAGACGAGTACCAGAGCAAACCCCAGATCGCGGTTGGGATGATTCAGGAGATCAAAGCGTTGGGATTTGTAATTGAGCGCGTGTTAGCCGATAGTTTGTACGGCGAAAGTGAAGCGGTGATCCGATCTCTAGAGAAATCGCAGTTGCCGTACATTGTGGCGATTCGCTCGAATCATGGGGTGCTGATGGCGAAGGGGCAACGGATGCGCTACAACCGATGGCACGCCTATGATCAGCCTCTGTCGGAGCATCTCCCCGAACGACGACATCTGCGCGAAATCATTTTTGGACATCGCCGCAAAGTGCGCTACTACCAAATCACCAAGGGCAGCACGTCAGAACCCGACAAAGCCGATAGTTGGTTCATCATGACGAATCTAGAGGGAGATATCCTGTTGAGCGTTGCGACTCAATACAGTTTAAGAACCTGGATTGAATATGGGTTCAGACAGGTGAAGCAGGAATTGGGATGGCATAATTATCGCTTAACTGATTACAACAGTATTGAGCGTTGGTGGGAGTTAGTGTTCAGTGCTTACCTGCTGGTGAGCTTACACGCTGAACAGTTCAAGCAGGAGCAGTCACACTTAACGGTAACAAAAGATGTCTCACCTCAGGTTCTACCCTTTACTCACCATCCTGATTGGGAATGGGGAACCACCTGGAAGAGTGCGTTGAACAATTTACGATTATTGCTGCAACCGTATTGGTGTTGGGGGATGCTGGAAGCTTGGTTACAGGTTTTTCCCACACCCGGACTCAAACGAGGATTGCATCAGTTAATGGATTGGATGGATACCTTTCGCATCTTGCCCGTTTCCCAGATGCAGGCAGCTTGACGACACTTGAACTACTTCTCTCTCATTAAAGTAACAAAAGAGGGATTACCTCGCAGCCACCATCCGCGAGATGCTGTCCAAGCGCCCGGGGCAAAGGTCGTGCTCCGTCAGGAGATCGACCTGTTTTCTCGGGGGCTCGCGGCGGTGGACGGGAGCAAGTTCAAGACCGTGAGTACCCGGGTCAGTGAATTTCACGGAGGCGAAGCTGAAGAA
>JACMKO010000471.1 GCA_014380065.1 Leptolyngbya sp. ES-bin-22
ACTCAAAACTCAAAACTCAAAACTTTCTTACTCCTCACTCCTCACCCCTTCCTCCTCGCAAATACTGCTGCGCGATCGCGCAATTCGCATCAAACGAAAGCGCCAATTCATAAGAGGCGATCGCGTGTTCTGGCTGACCGAGTTGTTGGTAAGCGCGACCAAGACCACAGGCGGGATCGGTTGTAATGGCACTTTTGGGGCAGGGATCGGTTTGATCATAGCTGCCCTCCTGTCCCAACCGGAGAGAGGTTTCAAAATAGGCGATCGCGCCCAGTGGAAAGCCTAGCATTAGCAAAACTTCGCCAGCAAGATTGTTGAGGGGCGCATGGTTAGGGCACCATTCCAAACCGCGTTGGAGCAGGAGACGAGTGGTTTCCAGGTCTTCTGCGTCGAGCGATCGCCAACCCAATTCACATACCAAGGTCGGCACCCAAAAAAACTCGGTGGGTGCTTCGCCGTTGAGGAGATTTGGCAGGAGGCGATCGAACGCTTCGGTGTAGCATTCCTGAGCATGGTCTGGTTGCCCCGTTCTAATGTAGTTTCGCGCCAGACAATCCAGCAGCCAGAGGTTTAGACCCTGCTCCTGCCGCATTTTTTCGAGTAGTGGGATGTCACGCTCGATCGTTTTTCGTAGAACTGCCTGCTCATCGCTGTTGCCGTAATGCAGGATCTTAAGTGGTGGAAACGGCTCTACTACTAAGGGCTTGCCATCTTGATGCCGCAATTGCTCATGATACCGACCGACATACCGTAAACGGGAATCATTGCGAAACAAGCGCAGATGAAAGCCACCGCTTAGCTCACCTTCCAGCAGCGTAATTTCGGTGCGGGTGAGGGCATACCCCATGACCAGTGGTGGTGAAGCCGTCAACTGCTGGTGGAAGGTGTTGGTTTCAACAACCAGTGTTTCATCAGCATCCAGAATCAACACCCACTCGCCAGTCACCTTTTCGAGCGAGAAGTTTCGGGCGGCAGCAAAATCGTCACACCAGTCGAAGTGATACAGCGTTGCACCAAAGCGTTGTGCGATCGCCACCGTGTCATCTTGCGATCCCGTATCGACAACCACAAGTTCATCGACGTAGTTTTGAGCACTCATCAGGCAACGCGCCAAATGCTCACTCTCGTTTCTGACAATCATGCAGAGAGACAGAAAGGGCATCGAACGGGAAATCAGTGTCATAAGAATGTCATGTGGCTAACGGATAAGTAAAAACATCTGCATTGGTTAGAATCGCTGACAGGTATCCAGCTTTTAGTGATCGGCTCATTACACGGTGCAAGCGAGCTAAAGCCATCAGCAGTTCCAGTCTTATGATGCCCACTAATGATCAGCCAGGTTAAAGTACCTTGTCTGCTTTCGCTGCCCTAACTATCAGTCTGTAAACGCCTGCCATTATGAAGGTTTTCCGTTAAGAGTGCAGTGGGGAATCTAAGCAAGTCTGGACAGAGGAGAAAATTTTTTATCTAACTGCCACTTCTATGGCACTGAATTTTAGTTAGAGTGGAGAAAGTATACCTAAAGGTAGATTTTTCTCCACTCAACTCTATGAGTTTTTTTAACGGTAGTGAACCATTGGTGCGCAGAAAGCAAGAAGCGCTCGATATTCAAGACTTGCGAGGGTTATTGCAGATTCGCTGGCGCGTTGGTCAGATCAACCTCTTGTCTTTGCTTTACACCCGCATCGACCAGGTTTTTGTTGTTTGGGGCTGGATTACAGGGCTGATCTTCATTACAGCCCAGTTTTTACCGCTCAGTTGGCAGCTACAGGCGATTGTGTGGTCGATTTTAACGCTGGCTGGCACGCTAACGATGTCAGTTTTAGCCTGGTTTTGGGTTCGGGTTGAGCAGCTTTGTTGGCTGGTTTATCTGTGGGCAGCGCTCATGCTGATCGGGCTAGGCTTAACAAATTGCGGTATTTTTCTCAGTTGGGGGCAGGTCTTAATGCAGCTCTGTCCTCTGTGGCTAGGACTCAGCGCGATCGGGTATTTCTGCACAAGTTGGGGTTTGCGATCGAGAACCTTCATGCTGGCAGGTTTAATCCACTTATTAGGTATAGCTTTGCTGCCTTACAGCGCTCAGTGGTCATTTGCTGCGACTGGCGTTGTCATTGCTGGGACGTTACTGTTTTTAGCCGAGGTGCAGTGGGACATGCGTCCACCTTCTGCAACTGCGCTCCTGACGGTTGAACAGCAGCAATTTAACCGCGAACAATACCAGCGTAGACTTGCTAATTAGAGGGGTTGTATGCCCAGTCCAGCAAGGTTGCGTCTTTCAACTGCTTTAGTTGGTCTCCCTCAAAAGGATGTCTTTGCGCCTTGTAGTTTCCTCCAATGGGGTTAGACCGCTTTTGACCTTATGAGTGAGTCATTCTAAAGCCCCGACCGATATATTGAATCCATGCATCGTCAAGACAATCCACTGTATGAGTGTTGTGCCGCTGTGGCTCAGAACTTCGTCCCCAAGGAGAGCGACCGCAAGGGTGAAGGCAGTGTGAAGTCAGTCGAGAGTAACGGTTGTGGAGTTTCTGTCGCTTCCTCCACTTTGCTTTTACCAACGGGAGGCTAAACCCTCCACCAGAGCGGTCAGAGGTAAAAGACGTTTGTGCTGATGGCGTAAGAACTTGAATCGAGTCTTGAGATTTACGTAGTTTCAAGACTTGATTTCTGTCTATGCCTGTCTATAACGATCTCGAAGTTCTTCCTTACTAGCAAAACAGCCGAGCTGATATTGTGCAACGGCATCGCAGTATTACTTTATTATTAGCATCGCTCCTATTAGTGGCAGCGATCACACTTAATTTTGAAGAAGGATCAGCAGGTCAAACGTTAAAGCAGACTGCCAAAACGGAGGTAGTGATGACACCAGAGGGAGTGCGATCGCTGGTTGAACGAGCAGCAGCTAGCTGGGTCAAGGGCGATGCAAACGCCTTTGCATCGCTGTTTGCGCCTGATGGTGAATTTGTCGTACCCGGACAGCGCTGGGTTGGTGTTGCTGCGATCGAGAAGGTAGCGGCAGAGTTTGCCAAGACCAAAGCTCAAGTCAGCATTAAAATTCGACGCATCATTACCGATCGTCAGCAAGCAGTGGTTGAGTGGCAATGGGAAGAAATTGAAAACGGTACCGGAAAGCATACTCAAGCTGATGATGTGATCGTCATTGATTTTGCAGATGGTCAAGTTAAGCGCTGGCGAGAATATATTGATGACAAAACGCCGTTGAGAAAATAGGCAGAGGAAGTAGGAAAACCTTCATCGCTCATCACAGGAAACAAGTTCTTTTTACTTCTTTTTACGCTAAAGCCGCTGCAATAAACTCAAACCGTGCGTGTCTGTGCCGCAGGTGTTTAGAAGGTTGAAGACCGCGCTTAGATGTTGTACTCGTCTCGTCTGTTCGGGGCTAGTTTGCCAGGGGCTGGGGTTATTGTAGGCATAGTAGGTTTCAACGCCATCAATGCCAAAACGAACTGCCTGGGGAATCAGATCTTCGGGCGATCGCTTGTAACGGACTGGATGCGCCAGCACCGCTAAACCACCTGCTTGATGGATGGCACCAATCACGCGTTCAGCCTCTGCGTCGTTGCCCTGCGGTGCGTGGCATTGGAGGTAGGGCTGCATCGAAGGGCTGGCGGGATCAAACGCATAACCGAGGATATGAACCTCTGTACCAAACAGTTGCGATGTCACCTCAGCCCCGACCCAAAGATGAGGCAGACGGCGATCGTGTCGTTCTAGCCGCTGTTCATCAAGCCAGCGCTGCACCACTCGGTAGCCATTCACAGAGTGGTGATCGGTAATGGCGAACCCTTGAAGACCAATGGCG
The DNA here is from genome assembly GCA_014380065.1 of Leptolyngbya sp. ES-bin-22. GTDB lineage: Bacteria > Cyanobacteriota > Cyanobacteriia > Leptolyngbyales > Leptolyngbyaceae > Stenomitos. The sequence continues at coordinate 3,824 of JACMKO010000471.1, forward strand.
ATCGCCTGCTGCATCAGCATCTCTGGCTGCAACTGCCCGTCAGAGTTGACTGTATGCATGTGAAAGTTGAACGACGTTGGGCAACTGCCAGCGTGAATCTGTTCAAAGACCTGTCTCAGGGCTACAACGTCTTGTGCAATGGGAATTAACGGATTCGACGCTGGAGCCAGTTCGACAGCCATAGGTGCCTCAAAGAATAGATGTCTTAATTTTGTTCACTATACATATTGTAACCTTTGTCCATCTTGGGTTGTTTTGGCTACCGCATTTTCCACAGTTAGCAGTGACATGAAGGTTCAAAATGCTTGTTTCAGTGCTTTGTCACGCTTGACAAGCGCTTGATCGGTCACAGTGCCAGCCTTTACGTTCGAGTCACCACAACAATCTGTGCTGCGTACTGCCGCAAAAGATAGACACCCTTGTGACAAGACGGCATTTGTGCGCTGAAGTAGGGGCAAGTTAACGATCCTGAGAACGTTTGAGACGTTTCTGGCGGTTAAAACCCGCGACTGCTGGAATGAAGTGCATCGTCGTAGATTCAAGCAGCAATGCGGCTTTTAGTCGTAAGTGATAAGAACCACCACGTTGCAGCTAACCGCTTAGGGTCAGCAATGCCTTTATAACCCACGTCCTGCCTGAAGGGGGATGTGAAGTGCTAGTGAAGACGATTAGAGTCTTATCCAGCGGATGTAAGCTCAATAGCGCTTGATTTTAGAACAGGTTCGGTAATCTCTACTGTGTCTAGCTGTAAAGCCCGTCTAGACAAAATGTAAAGTTTCTATTAAATTTTGGGCTAGGCTTTACTATTCGTTGACTTTTAATTTGAACTTTTGCATTGACCTAAAAAGCGTCCGCAACATCGCGGGTGAGGTTGGTGCTCCTTTAGCTCACTTTTCAGGAGGTATTAACATATGCGAATCGCTCAAATTGCTCCTCTTTGGGAGCGAGTGCCACCGCCGAAGTATGGTGGTACTGAATTGGTCGCTTCTCTTTTAACGGATGAGTTGGTGCGGCGTGGTCATGAAGTAACGCTGTTCGCCTCTGGTGATTCTATGACTCTTGCGGAGCTTGAAGCGGTTCATCCTCGTGCTTTGCGCCTTGATGACAGCGTGAAAGAGTACGGCATCTACGAGATGTTGCAATTGAGTACCGTTTACGATCGCGCTGACGAATTTGATGTGATTCATTCCCACATGGGCTGTTCGGCGTTGTCTTACTCCAAGCTGGTCAAAACGCCTACCGTGCATACGCTGCATGGCATTTTCACGCCCGACAACGAGCGGATGTTCAAACATGCCAAAAACCAGCCCTTTGTCAGTATTTCTCACTCGCAGCGCGAACCGAGGCTGGGGATGAACTGTGTAGCAACTGTTTATAACGGCATTGATACCGACAGCTATACCTTCTACCCGCAGCCCAGTGAACCGCCATATCTCGCGTTTTTGGGACGACTGTCACCCGAAAAGGGCACCCATTTGGCGATCGACATTGCTAAGCGCACTGGCTGGCACTTGAAGATTGCAGGCAAGATCGATCCGGTGGATGTGGAGTACTACGAAACGGTTTTGAAGCCGCACATTGACGGCACTCAAATTGAATATCTCGGCGAGGCAAACCACCAGCAAAAGAACGTGCTGATGGGCAATGCAGTCGCAACGCTATTTCCGATTACGTGGCGGGAACCATTCGGCTTGGTGATGGTGGAATCGATGGCATCGGGTACGCCTGTAATTGCGATGGAGCTGGGTTCAACATCAGAAGTGATTGTGCATGGCAAAACAGGGTTCCTGTGTCACAGTGTGGATGAATTTGTGACGGCGCTCGATCAGGTGGCGACGATCGATCGACGGCTCTGCCGTGAGCATGTCGTCAGCCATTTCAGCGTCCAGCGGATGGTAGATGGTTATGAAGCCGTTTATCAACAGCTCGTTGATGCCCGTTTTACTAAAAATGGGCAGCCAAGCAGTCTTGTGACTGCTGGCAAGAAACATAGTTAGTCATCAGGTGGAGGCATGAGCCTCCACTTTTTTGTGAGGTGAAGGTATGGTCAGTTTCAATCACGTAAAACCCGGTTTATCAAAGGCGATCGCCGCCAATCAACCGTATGTCTCCTCTCGCAAAACGTTGCCAACGCGACAGGCGATCGCGCTGATTTCGGAGCATGGTGATCCCGCTGCGGAGATTGGCAAAGATGCAGCCGGTGGGCAGAACGTTTATGTGCGACAGGTGGGCGAGGCTCTGGCAAAGGTGGGCTGGCAGGTGGATATGTTCACCCGTAAAACCAGCGCTGACGATGCCGCGATCGTGCAGCATTCGCCCCATTGCCGTACGATCCGGCTGGTCGCTGGTCCCGAACAGTTTATCCCCCGCGATGAGCTATTCACCCATATGCCAGAGTTTGTTGCTGCCTTTCAAACCTTTCAGAGCAAAGAGGGCACTAACTATCCGCTCGTACACACCAATTACTGGATGTCTGCCTGGGTGGGGCTACAGCTCAAGCAGCAGAGCAATATTCAACTGATTCATACCTATCATTCATTAGGTGCGATCAAATATCAAACCGTGCCCAATCGTCCCGCGATCGCAGACACGCGTTTGGCGATCGAGCGCCAAGTGCTTGAACAGGCAGACTGCATTGTCGCGACCAGCCCGCAAGAGCAGGACGCTCTCCGCACCCTGGTCTCAGAGCAGGGATACATTGAAGTGATCCCCTGTGGCACCGATGTCAGCACGTTTCACACCATGCCCAAGACCGACGCTAGAACCGCTCTGGGTTTTGGGCATCACGACGCGATCGTGCTTTACGTCGGACGCTTTGATCCCCGTAAAGGCATTGAGACGCTGGTACAAGCCTGTGCTCAGTTGAACGCGCGGACAGCAGACGAAAAGACCTCAGGACGAGCTGCCTTCAACTCTGCAAACCTGCGGCTCGTCATTGTCGGTGGCAGCGACCCAGGCAGTACCGATGCGGTTGAACGAGCACGCATTGAGCAACTGGTGCGAGAAACAGGGCTGGCAGATCAGACGATCTTTGCGGGACAAATTGGGCATACCTTGCTGCCGCTTTACTATACAGCAGCCGATGTTTGTGTCATTCCCAGCCATTACGAACCGTTTGGGCTGGTGGCAATTGAAGCAATGGCGTGTGGCACTCCAGTCGTCGCCTCCGATGTGGGTGGTCTTAAATTTACAGTGGTGCCTGACGAAACGGGTTTGCTGGTGCCGCCGCAAAAGGTCGATGCCTTTGCGCAGGCAATCGATCGTGTGCTAACGGATGAATTATGGGCAAACAAACTGAGACAACAGGCACCGATTCGAGTGCAGCAAAACTTTAGTTGGTCGGGTGTGGCAGTGCACCTAAGTGACCTTTACCGTCGCCTGCTTGCACAGTCAATTTCTAACACGCTGTTTTTTGGCGCACCAGAGTCTACGCTGCCAGCAGAAAGGCAAGCTGTCGATCCCATCAGCACAGACGCTGCCTCTGTTTCAACGTTGACAAACGTCTTCTAAGCGGGTGGAGCACCAGTAATGAGGGTTCATCTCTGATCCGACAACGCTAAGTTACAAAAGCAGCTAGATGTTAGGCATCTGGCTGCTTTTGTTCTGCTAACTCAGCCACGATCGCCACAAATTGCTCAAGATCGGTTGGCTTTGTAAGGGTGCGTTGAAATCCTGCCGCCAAAATCTGTAAACGCGACTGCTCATCGGCAAAGCCTGTAATCGCCATCGCGGGGATTTGTGCGGTTGCCTCTACCGCTAACGCTCTCACTTGGCGCAGGAGCGTAAAGCCATCCACGTTCGGCAGACCAATATCACTCACGAGTAGGTCGAAGGGCGTTGCTTGCAGCGCGACCAACGCTGTCTGAGCCGAAGCCGCTACGCTGACCGCTGCCCCTTTCTCCTTCAGCACAAACGTAAACAACTCTCTGGTATCAGGGTCGTCATCCACTACCAGCACCCGTAACCCACGCAGGATGGGGAAATCGATCGGTGCTTCACATTCTCCATCATCGACTGGCTGACGCTGCAACACAAAACCTCTTCGCAAAGCGCGTTTGATGACTCGGACGCAATTGAACCCAGACCCTAATCAAAAGAAGAACCATACAGCTTTAAGCGCAATGAATCTACCTAAAAGGTGATGTATTGCGATGCAAAGGGAATGAACATAGCGATCAAGGCAGAAGCTTTAATCAAATCCTTTCTTTCAATTCTTTTTTAATGGACCCCACCCAGAATTACTGCGTGATGGTTGTTGACGATATCGCCGACAACCTCACATTGCTGCAACTCGTTTTAGAGATCGAAGGCTATCACGTTGAGCTGGCGACCAGTGGCAGAGCGGCGCTGGCTAAGATCCAAGCCTCACCACCCGACCTGTTGCTGTTGGATGTGATGATGCCTGGAATGACTGGCTTTGAAGTGACGCAGCATCTTCGCCAGGTTGATCATCTTTCGCTGCCGATCGTGCTAATTACGGCTGATCAAAGCGTTAATCTTGAACGGGCGTTAGCAGCGGGAGCCAACGATGTCATTCGCAAACCCATTGATGTCGATGAGTTGCTGACTAGGATTAGCGCTTGGTGTCATTAACCAATCTTTATGTAAACAATATAATCGTCCGTACTCAGAAGTTCAGTACGGTTTTAAACAAAAGCCAGCGCTATTTTTTGTGCTTCTGTGCCTTAGCCCACAGGGAGGCTGTAGAGCCAGTCAAATTCATCCCGCACGACGCTGTAACATTCACAGGAAAACTCTTCTAAGCCTTTTCGATCCACAATATTGATGTGACCGCGCGTGTAGCGAATCAACTCGGCGTGGCTAAGCATACCAGCAGCAACGGTGACACCCGATCGACGCACACCAATCATTTGGGCAATGAATTCCTGCGTCAGTGGAAACTCCTCTGATTGCACAGCATCCGCTACTAGCAGCAGCCAGCGGGCAAGCCGTTCCTCAGTGGTATGAAACCGATTACACACACCTGTTTGAGCGACATGAGTGAGCAATGCCTGCACGTAGCGGAGCAGCAGCTTTTGGAGGGCACCCCCGCGATCGAATTCCTCCTGAAGTACCGACACCTTCAGTCGCCACCCGTCACCCGCCACCTGCACAAAAGCACGATGGGCTTTGGTCGTGCCACCCAGCAGCGCTGCTATACCTGTCATGCCTTCTTGCCCCACCAAGCCCGCTTCCATAGTTGAGCCATCTTCTAAGGTCGCAACCAACGAAACCATAGCACTTCGCGGAAAGTAAACCGTGGTAATGGGGTCACCCGCTTCATAAATCGATTGCCGTAGCGGAAGCGTCACCAGTTCTAAGTGAGGCTGAAGACGCTGGTAATCTTCGGCGGGTAAGGCTGCCAACAGGCGATTGCTGGGTAAGACTTGAGAGGCGGACATAGACCTTCTCCTTGGAGTGCTTCGGTTGAAAAAAAACAACTGCGGCACAAAGGAGAAGAGTGGAAAGTCCGATCCTGGATGTCAAAAGATGAGTTTTCTAGCCAGAAGATGTCTGGCTCTCTGTCTCTACAGTAGAGTAGAAACGAACTTATTTCCTAAAAAATTAAAGTCTGTACGGATGTGTAAGGAGGATTCAGGCCTTTGCCGCCTGAGTTCTCCTTTCTGGAACGGGTTGGCTATTTGCTCCACAAGGCTTCAAGTCCCTTGAGTGAACTTTGATTAGTGAGACCAAGCGTAAAGCCAGTTGAATTCGTCTCGAATCACGCCATAACATTCACAGGAAAACTCTTCTAAGCCTGCTCGATTAATGATGCTGATGTGACCGCGCGTGTAGCGAATCAATCCGACGTGGTTAAGCATACCAGCAGCAATGGTGACACCCGCTCGACGCACACCAATCATCTGGGAAATAAATTCTTGCGTCAGTGGAAACTCCTCTGATTGCACAGCATCCGCTACTAGCAGCAGCCAGCGGGCAAGCCGTTCCTCAGTGGTATGAAACCGATTACACACACCT
>JACMKO010000472.1 GCA_014380065.1 Leptolyngbya sp. ES-bin-22
TGCGTTTCGCCTGAAGCAAGATATTTTGCCCAAACGAACGATCGACCTGGAGTTCACGCCCATTCTGGAAGGCAAATATCGACTCGAAGACTCGCAGTTTAGCGGCACCTATTTCGCAGCCATGCAGGCAGATGTGCTCGTAGATTCGATCGACACCTATCAAAGCTGGTTGAAACAAGCCGCTGCCACAAAACCCACGCCAGCGTTTAACCAAGCTTATTCAGAGTACTATCGCGGCGAACCAGATAAGCCCGTCGAAGTTGGTTGGGCATCTGTACCACCTGCAAAGCCGCCGATGGTCAATCAACCAACACCACAGGGCATTGATCAAGAAGTCCCTGGTAAAAAAGGCATTGAGAAAGACATGAAAGAAGCAGGAAAGGGATGAAGGATGAGGGCTGGAGGCTGTAGCTTGCTTCCGCTCCACTGGGGGCTGAGGGAGAATTTTGGGTTCATTCTGACTCCTTTTAACAACTAACAACTGACAACCAATCACTAACAGCTTCTTCCTAATGACAAACATTACAGTCGAAAACCTGGGCAATGGCAGTGAGGCAGAACCCCAGAGTAAGCCCCCCGAATGGCGACGCTATTTCTCCTTTAGCCGCGATCACAAGGTGATTGGGATTCAGTATCTCGTCACGTCGTTTGTGTTCTTTCTCATCGGCGGGTTTCTCGCCATGATTATTCGCGCTGAGTTGATTACGCCCAAGTCGGATCTGGTCGATCGCGCCCTTTACAACGGCATCTTCACCATGCACGGCTCGGTCATGATCTTTTTGTGGGTCTTTCCGACGCTCTTGGGACTGGCGAATTACCTGGTGCCGCTGATGATCGGCGCGCGCGATATGGCGTTTCCGACGTTGAATGCCGTAGCGTTTTGGATGCTGCCGGTCTTTGGGGCTTTGCTACTCAGCAGCTTTTTTCTGCCGGATGGGACGGCGCAAGCAGGTTGGTGGTCGTATCCGCCCGTTAGCATTCAAAATCCCGGTGGGGAGTTGATTAATGGACAATTTTTGTGGATTCTAGCGGTCGCTGTTTCCGGTGTGTCGTCCATTATGGGAGCGGTCAACTTTGTGACGACGATCGTCCGTATGCGCGCTCCCGGCATGACCTACTTTCGGATGCCCGTCTTCGTCTGGACAGTGCTGAGTGCCCAATTGCTGCAACTCGCAGGCTTGCCCGTCTTAACGGCGGGTGCTGTGATGCTCTTGTTTGACCTGACCTTTGGTACGGCGTTCTTCAACGCTGACAAAGGCGGCAATCCGCTGCTATATCAGCACTTTTTCTGGTTCTATTCCCATCCCGCTGTCTACGTGATGGCGCTGCCGATTTTTGGCGTGTTTTCGGAAATTTTGCCTGTCTATTCCCGCAAACCGCTGTTTGGCTACCGCGTTGTAGCGATTTCGTCGATCGCCATTTCTGGACTCAGCATTCTGGTTTGGGTACACCACATGTACGCCAGCGGTACTCCGGGCTGGATGCGGATGCTTTTCATGCTGACGACGATGTGTGTAGCAGTCCCCACAGGTGTCAAAATCTTTGCCTGGACAGCGACAGTTTGGAGCGGCAAACTGCGGCTCGATACGCCAATGTTGTTTGCCTTGGGCGGCATCATCATGTTTCTATTCGCAGGCATTACAGGCGTGATGCTGGGATCAGTGCCGATCGACATTCATGTGAACAACACCTATTTTGTGGTCGGGCACTTCCATTACATCGTCTACGGCACGATCGCGATGGGCATGTTTGCCGCCATCTACCACTGGTTTCCCAAGATGACCGGGCGCATGTATTACGAAGGCTTGGGCAAGCTGCACTTCTGGCTGGCGTTCATCGGCACGAACCTCACCTTTCTGCCCATGCATCCCCTCGGTTTACAGGGAATGCTCCGCCGCGTCTCGTCTTACGACGACCAGTACGCCTTTTGGAACGTGATTGCCAGCCTAGGAGGGTTCCTGCTGGGCATATCCACATTACCGTTCATTCTGAATATCGTTGGTTCCTGGGTGCAGGGCAAAAAAGCGCCCGATAACCCTTGGCGCGCGATCGGACTTGAGTGGATGACTTCTTCACCGCCACCCGAAGAGAACTTCGAGGAGATTCCGGTCGTCATCTCAAAACCCTACGGCTACGGCATGAACTCACCACTGACGGAAGCCGAATCACTGGAAGAGGTAGCAGCGACGCAGTGATAGAACCTTGTTAGTTGTAAAATCTTCGAGCCTTTCAGGCGCACAAGAAAGGAAAGACAAGACCAGTTGCTACTTGATTAGTGATTAGGAGTCAGAATGCAAAACTCTTTCCTTTTTTCCCTGCTTCCTCTATTCCCACTCACTCCTCTCCCTAAAGCATGGACACATCTCTAACTCCCGCGCACTTACAGTCCGCACCCGAAAAAGAGCACGTACTCGGCGAACATGCTGATAACCGTATGTTTGGCTTCATCGTGTTTTTGCTCTCTGAAAGTATGGTGTTCTTGGGCTTTTTTGGTGGCTACATTGCACTTAAACTGACAGCAGCAGACTGGCTTCCACCTGGAGTAACCGGGTTGGAAACAATTACTCCAGCAATTAACACGGCGGTTTTGGTTTCTAGCAGCTTTGTGATTTACTTTGGAGAACTGGCGCTAGAGCGTAATAAGCTGAATTTATTCCGCTTCTTTCTCTTTGCCACAGCAGCAATGGGCACGTACTTTTTAGCTGGGCAGGCGATCGAGTGGCAAGGGCTTGACTTCGGACTCACCTCCGGCTTATTTGGCGGCACGTTTTACCTGTTGACAGGCTTCCACGGACTGCACGTTTTCGTGGGCGTTTTGCTCCAACTTGGTGTACTCATTCGCTCCTTTACGCCCAAACACGCTACGCCTGAAAATCACTACGGCTTTGCGTCTACGTCTTTGTTCTGGCACTTTGTTGATGTCATTTGGATTATTTTGTTTAGCCTAATTTATTTGTGGCAGTGAGGCTTTCCCATGATTGTTGACGATCAGTATTACGACATCATCATCATTGGTACAGGTGCGGGTGGCGGCACGTTGGCGTATAAGCTGGCACCCACTGGGAAGAAAATTCTCATTCTGGAGCGGGGCGGGTTTATGCCGTTAGAGGAGCAGAACCGCAGCAATGTAGATGTGTTTCGCAAAGAGCGCTACCATGCGCCGGAGCAGTGGTATGACTGTGCGGGAGAGCCGTTTTCACCGCAGACAAACTACGCCGTCGGCGGCAACACGAAAATCTACGGCTCAGCGCTGCTGAGAATGCGGGAACGAGATTTTGAGGCAGTTAAGCATCAAGACGGTCTTTCGCCAGAGTGGGGCATGAAATACAGCGACTTTGAACCGTATTACACCGAGGCAGAGCAACTCTACAAGGTGCATGGTCACGCCGCCAGTGACCCCACAGAGCCTCCGCGCAGTGCAGAGTATCCGTATCCAGCCGTTGCGCATGAACCGCAGATTCAAGCAGTGGTGGACGCGATCGCCCAGCAAGGGTTGCACCCAACCGCCATTCCCCTCGGTCTCACGCTTCAGGACGACGACCCAACCAACGATTCCGAGGTCAGCGGTATTGCGCCTGCCCTGAAATTTCCGAACGTGACGCTTAAGACGAACGCGAAGGCGATGTACCTTCACACGAATGAGTCTGGCAAGGTGGTGAAGGCTGTACAGGCAGATGTTAATGGCAAACCGCATCTGTTTCTGGGCGACCTGGTTGTAGTGTCCTGCGGCGCGATTAATTCGGCGGCACTGTTGTTGCGATCGACCAACGAAGTACATCCCAATGGCATCGCGAATCGCTCTGACCTGGTGGGACGCAATCTCATGAAGCACCAGATTACCTCTGTTGTGCAGCTCAGCGCGCCGAACTCCGGTAAGTTTCAGCGCAGCGTGAGCATCAACGATTTTTACTGGGGCGAGAAAGATTTTCCGTACCCGATGGGTCACATTCAGAATACAGGCGGACTGCTACAGGATGTCATTTTTGCAGAATCACCGCCGATGCTTTCTGTGGTTGCCAAAATGATGCCCAACTTTGGACTGCAACAGCTAGCCACAAGATCGATCGGCTGGTGGGTGCAGACTGAAGATTTGCCCGACCCCAACAATCGTGTACGCATGAATGGCGACAAGCTTTGTGTAGACTACACCGCCAACAATACAGAAACGCACGCACGCCTGGTTTATCGCTGGACAGAAGTGCTGAAGACGATCGAAAAATCCGTGAAGCAGTCAGTCCTCCAGCGGAGCGGGATGCACCCCAGTGGCGAAGTACCCTTATCCGTCGTGGCAAACCAGTGTGGTACGTGTCGCTTTGGCACCGACCCAGCCACGTCTGTCCTTGACCTCAGCTGCCGCACCCACGAGGTAGACAACCTCTATGTCGTTGATGGTAGCTTCTTTCCCTCCAATGCTGGGGTGAGTCCAGCACTGACGATTCTTGCCAATGCCTTGCGGGTGGGCGATCATTTGATCGATCGTTTGCAGGCTGGCTAGAGCGGCTTGCTCAAGCGTATCGATTCTCAAGCAGCTAACTTGCAACTTATACCAAATCTCGCAATAAACGCTACAGATGTGCCCTAATCCCTCTCTCACAGGAGAGGGACTTCAATCCGGCTCTCTTCTCCCTTGGGGAGAAGGGCTGGGGATGAGGGCAAGATCTGTAGCCTTTGCTAATGGATTTGGTATTAAAGGCTAAATAGGGCTTGCTGAAAAAGTATTTCACGAGTTTTGGGAAAGCTGACAGTTGAATTCTAGGACTTGCTAGAACTTAAGCCGCCATCAGGAGGAATTGAGGATCGCGCCACTGCCGCTGCCAATGGTTGAACTTAAGCATCCCCTGAGAGAGAACAACTGCAAAAAAGACAAAAAGCAACTGCCGGAGCAGTTGCTCCAGATTCATCACCAGGAATGTCATTGCAATGGCGGTTTCTGCGGTTGGGGCAAGCTTTGCCATCACACGGCCTAGACTAAAGCGACGCTTGCCTACCCCAAACTTGCCTTCCACCTGGTTGCGAATGGCGGCATCGGCTTGGGCTTGCTTTTGAAGGTCTGCTTGCTGACTCAGGTTCGGTCTGCCTAAAGGTTTTCCACTGAGTCGGATACCCCGTTCCTGGCAATACTTGCGGTTGGCACGGGTGCGATAGATTTGGTCAGCATGAACTGAGGCTGGATAATGACCAAAACGACGTTTGAATTGCTCGATCTGCTCTGGCAAATCAGTCGATTCATTGAAGTTGTCCCAGTCAAGATGATCTAAAAACACATAGCCATTGATACAACTAATGGCAATCTTGGCACCGAACTCCACAGGTGTTCCGGCTTTACCTCGGACAATCGGTCGCACATGCGGTTGAGCAATACTGACAATGCGGTCATCAATGCGACGTTGACGATGCTGATACATCCACTGCTGTTGGCGAAACAACTCGCTGATGACGAGTAATTGACGGTACCGTTGGTTGTCCAGTTGGGTAAGCGATGCTCCTGCTGCAATCAGGGTGTCAA
>JACMKO010000473.1 GCA_014380065.1 Leptolyngbya sp. ES-bin-22
ACCTCTGTGAAGGTATAGCCCGTCAGTCGCTCACAGGCGTGATTGAACTGAACGATGCGACCGCGACGATCGAGCACCAGAATCAAGCTACCCGCTGTACCCACGATCGCTGCAATCAAGTCTCGTTCGCGCCGGAGCGCCCTCACCAATTGCCGCCGCACAGAACTGAGGGCAGTGATCATCAGCGCGATGGCAATGAACAAGCCCAGTCTGACCCAATCAGCCGTGTTGGCTAGGGTGAGGTTATAAACCGGAGGCAGAAAAAAATAAGCTGATGCTAGAGCGGCAAGTGCTGTAGCACACAGTCCTGCCCCTAGCCCGCCATACCAGGCACTAACCATTACCGCAGCAAAAAAAAGTAAAAAGGGAGAGTGCCGCATAGGCACCCACCGATCGAGCAGCAGCATCAGCAGCAGTGCCAACAGTACCGACAGTAGCGCCACGCTATATCGCACCCACGTTGAGCGATCAGGCTTGACGGTTAGTTGGGCAATCAGCGGCTCAAGCAATGGTAGAGAGTCAACGTTAGACCAGCGGGGCAGCAATGCTTACTCCTTCAGGTGTAGCAGTATAAACAGTATTCCTAGTTGGGCACACTTTAGCCACAAACGTCATGCTTCTCTTGGCATAAGTTTCTCTTGGCATAAATTGATACTACTAAAGTTTAAAGATGTTTGAAAAGCAATGGGTGGGCTGGTTAGTTCCTGGTTTGAGTGCCTGCTTCAGTCACGAGCATTTACGTCCCTTATGGAGTCCGCGCAGGGCTTTTGCCTTTTACCTTGCAACGGCTGTGTGCTTGACCAAAGACTTACAGTTTCAGGCTGTCCTTGATCATGAACAGCTTTAGCAAGCGCTTACACGGGTTATCAGCTCTGCTCTTGCAGGCTCAGTGCCCCCTTTGCCACCGGACGACACCAGACGCTTTCTGCCAGGACTGTCAGCGTCAAATTCAACGGTGTCAGGTTGCTGAAGCGGCATGGGTGCAGCAGGAGCAACTGCCAGTGTTCGCCTGGGGACGTTACAATGGCGCACTACGACGCACGATCGCCGCTTTCAAATATGAAAACAAACCTCATCTAGCGCGACCGCTCGCACACTGGCTGGCTTCTGCGTGGTTGAGTATGTCCGATCGCGCTACACCGTTTATCGTCGTGCCCATTCCTATGCACGCCAGCAAACGACAGCAGCGCGGCTTCAACCAGGCAGAGTTGCTAGCAGAGCATTTCTGTGAGCAAACGCGGCTGCCGCTCCAAGCGCATGGTTTGGCGCGATCGCGAGAAACTACCGCCCAGTTTCAGCTTTCGGCAGGCGATCGAGAACAAAACCTGGCAGATGCTTTTAGCCTCGGTGATGCCTTTCGTAAGCGCCCTCCCCGCAGTGCTGTTCTCTTGCTTGACGATATTTACACCACTGGCGCAACCGCTCGCTCCGCTGCCCAAACGCTTCGTCGCCACGGGATTCGGGTGCAAGGGCTGATTGTCTTGGCGCGGGCGGAGAGAGAAGAGAGGGGTAAGGAGTGAGGAGAGAGGGGTGAGGAGAGAGAAGTAACCACATGCTTGTAGCCTTTAGCCTTCCCCTACTCCCTACTCCTTAAGCAGCCCATGTTCCAACGCGTAGCGCACTAATTCTGTACGGCTGCTGGTGCCTGTTTTGCTAAAAAGGCGACTAACGTATTTTTCGACGTTGCGGACGCTGGTTTCGAGACGACGGGCAATTTCTTTGTTCATCAAGCCATCCACAACGAGATTGAGGACGCTCTGCTCGCGTGGGGTGAAGTCAATTTGGACGGTGTTTGGCAACTGGGCGATCGTGCCACCCTTGGTTAGCAGCCGCTTAATTTCTTCGATTTCGCGGATGACATCATCAATATTGCGCGGTTCGCCTTCACCTGCGGCATTCACAGCGTCACGCTTTTGCAGCAAGTTATTGACGATCGCCACCAGTTCATCGGGGTCAAACGGTTTCGACAGGTAGGCATCTGCGCCTGCGTTATAGCCCTGAATGCGATCGGCAGTCATGCCTTTAGCCGTCAAAAACACGACAGGTAAGGTCTTGAACTGCGGCTCTTCGCGCAACTGCTTGAGAAACTGGTAGCCATCAACTTGGGGCATCATAATGTCGGTGATCACCAAATCAGGATGCTGTTGCCGCGCCAGTGCTAGCCCTTCAGTCGCATTGCTGGCAGCATTGACAGCAAACCCACTGTCTTCCAGATACGCCTGCACCGCTTCCCGCAAGCCTGGTTCATCATCCACTAGCAAGAGTTGACCTGGCATGAAGACCGCGCGCTCCTATAATCCTTCGCATCTTCCTTATTGTAGCGATCGGCGCTGCGAATCGATGTAAGTCAGCAGCGATACCATCGGCTTGCTCTAAGTTTTCTGAGTTAGAAATCTGAGTGACAAAGGCTGTAAGCTATCACGTTCTGAGGATTGCTCGACTGTTTGGGCGCAGCGGGTGGGGTGTTGGGCTTCTGGTTTTGCATGGATGCAGGCTTGGGCTTTTTGTCCCCGATCGGCTGCGTTTGTGCTGGCTTTTTGTTTTCTACAGGTAGGGTATTCGCTGGCTTTTTCTGTACTGTTGGGCTGTTACCATCTGCTGGACTGCCATCTAGCTTCTGATCACTTTGCACTTTAAAGGATTGGATGCTTTGCTCAAACATGGCTAACCGCTGCTGATAGTCACCCGCTCTGGTTGAGTAAGCGACTGTCCACAGAGTTGTACCCTGCTTAATCACGTAAATCAATTGTCGCAACGCATCGGACTGAGCGTTGCTTGACGGCACGCTGGCTTCCGTCACCAGTCGTCCGGCTGGAGTTTGCCCTACTTGTACCGTTTTGCGCTCGATCGTCCGTAGCGGCGTAGGCAACGACTGCACGGCTGCATCAATATAAGCATCAACGGTGATGGTTTCGGGTACTTTGACGGCACTGATAACAACATTCGTCACACCACCCGTGCGATCGGGTTTGGGGTCTACGGCAATCAGCAAGAAGGTGCTGGGATTTTGCTCCACCAGGCTGGCAATTTGCTCGTAGTCTGATCCGAGTGATCGAATGCCCTTGATTAGCGTCTGTAAGCCTGTGGTGTTGGGACTACCCCCTCGATAATTTTCTGGTAGCGATAGCTCTACCCCTGGTGCTTGAAAAGTTTGCCACTTTTGCACAAGTGCCCCTGCACCCGCTGGCTTGGACAGCGTCCGCGCACCTGTACCGGTCAAAGCATCTGCACCTGCTGGCTTGGCTGAGGGATTGCTACCTGCTGACGGCACTTTCTCAGGCTTGGGTGTTGCCGCTTCACTGCATACCCCAATTAAAAGGATGAAGCCAACACTGATGAGAGTCTTTTGCATAGAGCTTGTTAAAAAATCATTGATCTGAGTGGCAAGGGTGAGCTATTAGCCGTATTTCTGCCTGAGAGCGATCGCTAAACAGCATCCCCCATCGCGACTCCATGTCCTTGTGGCAGAATAAACTGGATACTACAGGCAACTTTCCCTAATTCTATGGCTACTAAGTTTGTATTTGTAACGGGCGGTGTGGTCTCCAGCATCGGCAAAGGGATTGTAGCAGCTAGTTTAGGGCGGTTGCTCAAGTCGCGTCAGTATTCTGTCTCGATTTTGAAGCTCGATCCTTACATTAACGTCGATCCAGGAACGATGAGTCCCTTTCAGCATGGGGAAGTGTTCGTCACCGAAGATGGTGCTGAAACCGATCTTGACTTGGGGCACTACGAACGCTTCACCGATACATCTATGTCGCGGCTCAACAGCGTGACAACCGGATCGATTTACCAGGCAGTGCTGAACAAAGAGCGTCGGGGCGACTATGACGGCGGCACCGTACAGGTGATTCCCCATATTACAAATGAGATTAAAGAACGGGTGCGGCGCGTTGCCAAAAATACGAATCCCGATGTGGTGATCACTGAAATCGGTGGCACAGTGGGCGATATTGAGTCGCTGCCGTTTCTCGAAGCCATTCGCCAGTTTCGCAAAGACGTAGGGCGGCAGAATGTGTTGTACATGCATGTGACACTGGTGCCCTGGATTCCCGCAGCGGGTGAGATGAAAACAAAGCCCACGCAGCATTCGGTGAAGGAACTGCGATCGATCGGCATTCAACCCGACATTCTCGTGTGCCGTAGCGATCGACCCTTGCCGCCAGGACTCAAAGAAAAAATGTCGGGGTTTTGCGATGTCCCGGTGGAATGCGTGGTGACCTCTCAGGATGCGAGAAGTATCTACGAAGTGCCGCTAAATCTGGAACGCGAAGGTCTGGCACACCAGGCACTGGAGCTACTGCAACTAGAGCAACGCCAGCCAGATCTTACACAGTGGGCAACGCTCGTCGATCGCCTCTACAGTCCGAAAGGGATGGTCGAAATTGCAATTGTGGGCAAATACGTGCGCCTGAGCGATGCCTATCTCTCTGTGATGGAAGCGCTGCGTCATGCCGCGATCGCACTCGACACCGACCTCAACATCCGCTGGGTCAACGCCGAAGACCTCCAAGACCAGGACGCAGCACATCATCTAGACGGTGTGCATGGCATTATTGTGCCCGGTGGGTTTGGCATTCGCGGGATCGATGGCAAGATTGCGGCGATCGAGTATGCCCGATCGCACCAGATTCCTTACCTCGGTCTCTGCTTGGGGATGCAGTGCCTTGTCATTGAATGGGCACGCCATGTCGCTGGTTTGCCTGATGCCCACAGCGCTGAGTTTGCCCCCGAAGCCAGCAACCTCGTCATTAACCTGTTACCCGAACAGCAGGATGTCGTTGATTTAGGCGGCACCATGCGCTTGGGGTTGTACCCCTGCCGACTGTCATCCAATACTCTCGCCTTCAGCCTTTACCAAGAAGAAGTCATCTACGAACGGCATCGCCACCGCTACGAGTTTAATAATGCCTATCGCAGTCTGCTGACCGAAACGGGCTATGTGGTCAGCGGCACCTCACCGGATGGTCGCCTGGTCGAAATCGTTGAATTACCCAGCCATCCTTTCTTTATAGCCACTCAGTTCCATCCCGAATTTCAATCTCGCCCCAGCGCGCCCCATCCCCTGTTCAAAGGGTTCATCCAGGCAGCGTTGGCATTCTCACCGAACATGACGAATGGCAACACCTCAGCCAGCGAAAAGACACCAGCTTCAGAGCCTGTGGGTGTGGCGCTGAACTAGAGCGATCGTGGGCGATCGCATTCTATTCATGTGGCATCAGTTGAGGTATCGTAAGCGTGAATCAGCAATTGATACCCAGAACCGCAGAGTAACGGTAAAAAGGACGTTGTGTGGCTTACTGGATCAAGCTTAACTACGAGCGCAATACTTATGTGATCGACCTGGATCGAGTCACAGCGTTCTGCTATGTGCCAAATGCAAGAGTTTCGTTCGCTTTACTAGATGGCAACACTACGATCGTCGTCAACCAGCAAAGTGATCCTGACTCTTATCAAACAATTCTGGACTACGTGGAAAAGCGCACAGGGTTTTCCTTGCCTTGACAAACCGCTCTAGCTCAATGTCACCTGGTCACCGAGCCGCAGCATCTTTCCTGCTTGCGCTGTCAGGGTGCGTGTGTTCACCGCCAACCTGAAAAAGTGGTTGAAGCGCGATCCCTCTGTCCAGGTTGGCAGGGTTTCTTTGCGTTTGGCGACGAAGGTTTTCTGAAACCCAGGCAAGCTCTCTCCCGTTATGGGGTCGCGGGTGACAACGACGCAACGTTGGCAAGGGTTAACGCCTGCAAACTGCACAGCACCAAGCTGGAATGGCACGGTGCGATCGCCCTCTTGAAACAACCGATCCTCCCAGAATGGCTCCACACTGGAAAGCTCCAGGTTCGATCGAAAGCGGCGGCGCGTTTCTTCCAGGCTCAGTGCAAACCAGTCTGCGATCGCTTGCAGCGTTCCCGTGCTGATCACGGTTGGACCGGGAGCATCTGTATCGTCTGGAAATCCAACCTGAGTATTCTGCACCAGCTTGACGGCAAAGCCAAAGTAGTCGCTTAACCATCTTTCTAATGCCAACCGCTCATCGTCCAAATGCAGGGTTGCGGCTTGCACCTCCCCTTGCAGGCTGAGCGTAATCGTGCGGGTCTGCAAGTCAATGCGAGAGCGGATGCCATGCACTGCTGGCGTTCGTTTGCCATTGACCACTTTGCCCTGTAGATCGACGATCGCGAACTCGCGGTCGTGCTTCAGCGCTCCACTCGCCAGAAGGGTTGTCTGCGCCACTGCCACTCCGTCTAGAGCTTTAATCGGATAAAGCAAAATCTGGGCTAATTCAGGCATACTTTTGCACCTAAACGGGGCACAGAGACGAACGGTAAGGCTCTAAACAGGTTGTTCCCATTCTGTAGGGACGTTACATGTAACATCCCTACAGAACCCGCAGTGTGCTGGCGATACTGCTGACAGACTTCATGGCTCGGATCTCATCGAGTGCGGTACGGAAGTTACCTTCGCGAACGTGGTGCGTAACCACAACAATTTCTGCCAGGTTGTCGCGCAAACCAGTTTGCACGATCGATTCTAAACTAACGCTGTGGTTGCCAAAGCAGGTGCCCAATTTGCCAATGACACCGGGAGAGTCGTGTGTTAAAAAGCGGGTGTAAAAGCGAGTGACTAGCTCGTCAATGGGGACGATCGTGCAGTAATGCTGATGCGAACAGGCAAGTAACGGATCGAGCAATGGCGTAGCGTGCGATCGTGCTGTTGCGCCCCGCTCTACCTTCAAAATGGCTGCAATGTTCAAGATATCAGCCACGATCGCACTGGCAGTAGGACCAGCCCCCGCGCCAGGACCAAAAAACATCACCTGCCCGATCGGGTCACCCTCAATGAGAATGGCGTTGTTAACATCATTCACGCTGGCAAGGGGATGATTCTTAGGCACCAGCGTCGGATGCACTCGGATTTGTAGCTGTTCTGTAGCCTCTGTAAGAGACTGAGATTCTCGCTTGGCAACTGCAAGCAGCTTAATGACAAAGCCCAACTTCTCGGCGTAGGCAATATCCGCCGCGCTCACCTGCCGAATGCCTTCGCAGTGGACTTCGGGCAGTTTGATGCGTCCGCCAAATGCCAGCGATGCCAGAATCGCGATCTTGTCTGCCGCATCTAGACCATCCACATCGGCGGTTGGGTCTGCTTCGGCATAGCCTAGCCTCTGAGCATCTGCCAGAATGTCGGTAAAGTCGCCGCCTTCCGTCTGCATCCGCGACAGGATGTAGTTAGTTGTACCGTTGATAATGCCTGTCACGCTCAAAAGACGATTCGCACAGAGAGATTGCTTCAACGGTTCAATGACCGGAATGCCGCCGCCAACAGCCGCTTCTAGCAAGACATACACGCCCGCTGCTTCAGCCGCCGTAAAGATTTCAGCGCCATAGCGGGCGATCGCCGCCTTGTTTGCCGTCACCACATGCTTGCCGTGAGCAATGGCTTTGAGCATGAGCGATCGTGCGGGTTCTAAACCACCCATCACCTCGACCACAATATCCACCGCTGGATCAGTGACGATCGCCTCTAAATCTGTGGTGATTAAAGCAGATGGCAAGTTCACCGCACGCGGTTTGTCTGGCGATCGTACTCCCACCCGATGTAGCTCAAGCTCCTGTACCAACGGATGTCGCTGGGCTGGGTTCAGCAAAATCTGCACAGTTCCTGTTCCCACGGTTCCCAGACCCAACAAACCAATTTTGAACGCCACAAGCCCAGCCCAAATGAGAGTTCATCCAACATTGTAGGGGGGATAGGGGTGGGGGTCATTTTGTCGGGACGTTACAGGTCACGCCCCGACAAACGATGAACTCACAAAATCGTCGCCATTTCCTTCAAATACACTCGACTAAACGGCTCGTTCTCACCGAGTGTATACTGCTCGATCAAGCCATTTTGATGCACTGAAACGGAGTCTTTCTGCTTAATCACAACCGTGGAGTCATCAAACACATCGCGGGCTAGCATCAGCTCAGTGTCGGTTGGATTGTCCAGCACAACAACGTTACTGCCGTAGTAGAACATGCCGTCACGATCGAGCACCTCTTCACGATATTCCGCGATCAGCAGGTCCAGTCTGGGGTTTCGCAACAGGTTTTGAACATTCGTGTTGTAGTCAGGATGCAGGCTTTTTTCAGAACGATTAACGAACACGCCATCGTGGCAGACAGACCCGATCGCCCAATGAGGATGCTGGAGCAGAATATGATCCACAATTTCTTGCAGTGCTGACACCGAGACGCGATTAAAGGTAATGGTCGGAATACGTGCCGCCGTGCCCGTTTCAAAGAACGTTTTTAAGATGTGGGCAGGCACATCGACGCTTTCCCCGATCGCGGGCTTCAGGTGCATGTTGATGCCAGGAGCCGCGTTAATTTCAATAATGCCAAAGCCGCCGTCTTTCCACGATGCTGACAGGTCGGTAGAGATGACATCAATGCCGAGGCACGTGAGGCGGAAGTGTTGAGCAATATCCTGTGCCAGAATAGTATTGTCTGGGTGAATTTGTCGGGTTGCGTCAAGGCTCAAGCCGCCTGCCGAAAGGTTGGCAACTTTCCGAAGGTAAACAGTACGGCTCTCTTCCAGTACACTACTCAGGGTTAAGCCTTGTTCATCCAGGTAGCGCTCCATTGCGTCGTCAGACTTGATTTTGCCTAACGGTGAGGTGGGCGTGTCTACACGAGCAGGGGTGCGGTTTTCGCGATCGATCAGTTCACCAACTGTAGACTTCCCGTCGCCTACAACTGAAGCGGGACGACGTTCGGTTGCTGCAACAAACTTTCCATTCACACACAGCAGGCGATAATCCTTACCCGCAATACTTTTTTCGACAATGATGCGGATTGACTGATCATCAGGAACGGCTTCGACAGCGCGATCGAACGCTAGTTCCAAATCACCTGCGTCCTTGACATCAGCCGTCACACCAATACCTTTGTGTCCCACAACAGGCTTCACCGCTACGGGGTAGCCGATCGATTTGGCCGCCGCTAACGCTTCGGCAAACGTGTGAACAATGCTGCCTTTAGGGATGGGAAAGCCAAGCGTGTTGAGAAACTCTTTGCAGTCATCCTTACCAGTCGTAAAGTCGGAATCGATATGACTATCGTGGTCAAACGTCGTCGCAATGCCGCGCACCTGCTTTCTGCCGTAGCCGTACTGCATCAACCGTTCATCCCACAGATAAAAGGTTGGAATACCCAATTCATAGGCAGTTTGAAGCAACGCGTAAACAGTGGGACCACCATAAACCGAATCGCGAAAGAAGCCTTGCAACACCTCGATCTGGTCTTCGATCCAAAAGCGCCGATCGCGCGTAATCGCTTCAAACCAATCCCACACGCAGTAGACGATCGCTCGGCTGGTGCGACCATGCAACGACTGCACGGCAACTTTGGCACGAACCTCATCAGCTTTAACGCTCCAGCGCGTCAGATGTAATTCCATCTCAAGTTTGCTCACTTCTGCCACGGTACGAGCAAACAGATGGGCGTGGGAGTCGTAGGTTTCATCTAGCAAGTGGGGATAGCGATCGCCAATCACCGCCACGTACTCATCCAGCGATCGTGGCGGATTCTCTTTGACCAGTGCAAAGTCAAATGCCGCTGCTGCTGTTCCTAAATAAGGGTTTGGGCCACCGTAATGCCTGAGATTAAAAATATCAAACGCATCAGTTGTCCTTGCGTTCACACGAACCATATCAATGCCTTGATCTAAAACCATATGAGATACCCCGGCTATGCCTTAATGACCCTAGCCCTAAGCTTCAAGATCAAGCCTCTACCAAGGGTGTGATGTTTGGTGCATTGGTATGAATACGAAAGCTCCTTGACTGAGAGAAGTACTGCCTCTGATGGGTAAAACAAAGTACCGTAGTGGTTATAAATGCACAAAACCTCGTCAGGAGGTTATCACTTTATGAACAAGCCTTTGTCAAACGAACCCTTTTCGACCGAGCCATTGAAGGGCAAAACAGGTGACGATTTGAGAACAGAAGTCCACGAATTAGCTGATGCTGCCTTTCATAGCCACTTGATTTCAGGGCATGGTGACAGCGAGTTTTCTGATTCCTATCAGATTGTGCGTCAAGGTAAACCGACTCATTTGCCGCTTAACCGTGCTCGTACGTTTTTAGCCAAACTAATACAGCGATCGAAGTAAGGATTATGCTGCAAATGAAGTCAATAACACCTTTAGTTTGCAGCATAGTTCCCTTGC
Source organism: Leptolyngbya sp. ES-bin-22 (assembly GCA_014380065.1). Classification (GTDB taxonomy): domain Bacteria; phylum Cyanobacteriota; class Cyanobacteriia; order Leptolyngbyales; family Leptolyngbyaceae; genus Stenomitos. Next base: position 10,216 of record JACMKO010000473.1, read on the forward strand.
TGATGTCTTAACCGTTCAAGGCACGTTCAGCAGCTAAAGCGACCGCCGTAGACATCACAGAGGCGTAGCGCCCCTATGTAAAGGACAAAGAAAAAAGCCTCTACGGCTTCAAGCTAACTTTTTGAGCTAGCTATTCAGAGCTTCTGTATCAAAATCTACCAAACGGCTCACACAATGCCCGCGATCGCTATGCTCTACTAAGAAATTATCTACCTAGAGTTTGGAGACAGTATGACAGTACAGGATGCTGAAGGGTCAGTTGTAGCGGCATCGCCAAATGACAGAGCAGAACCACAGGAGAGCGTGGCGCTTCCGGAAACTCACGGACAACTGGTGATTATTGGCGGCGCAGAGGATAAAGAAGGGGATTGCATCATTCTGCGAGAATTTGTGCGTCGAGCGGGTGGGCTGCAAGCTCGCATCGTTGTGATGACCGTTGCCACAGGGCTTCCTGGTGAAGTCGGCGAGACGTACATAAATGTCTTCGAGCGTTTAGGGGTTGAGACGGTCAAAGTGGTTGATACAGCCAAGCGGGAAGACGCGAGCGACTCTAGGGCGCTGGAACTGACGCAAGAAGCAACAGGTGTCTTTTTTACAGGCGGCAACCAGGCTCGCATTACCGAATGCCTGAAAGATACTGAACTGGATGCTTTGCTACACAAACGCTTTGCTGAAGGTATTGTCATTGCGGGCACCAGTGCTGGTGCTGCCATGATGCCCGATATGATGATCGTTGAAGGTGAGTCGGAAACCAATCCCCGTATGGAAGTCGCTCGGATGGATCGTGGGATGGGTTTTCTACCCGGTGTGGTGATTGATCAACACTTTGCTCAGCGAGGACGCTTAGGACGCTTGCTCTCCGCGATCGCACAACAGCCTGTTCATCTAGGCTTTGGCATTGATGAAAATACCGCGATCGCCATCAACGGCAAAGAGTTAGAAGTTATTGGCGAAGGCGCGATTACGATCGTGGATGTGGCAAACATCACGCACAACAACGTGAACGAGCTTCTGAGAGACGAACCCCTTGCGCTTTGCAACGCCACATTGCACATTCTGCCTCATCGGTACAAGTTTGACTTGGAGAAGCGCTTGCCGATCGATACCGAGTAGGTAGTATATATAGGGACGTTACATGTAGCGTCCCCACACAACGGGACTTTCTGACGTTGCTAAAAAGTTTAGTTTAAACGCTGGTTGTTTGAAGATGAGTGCAATCATGGGAGAGACGCTGTAAAGTAGTACAAACGCTCCTACTCGCTCTTATGCAATCTCCACTTACAGCACCTCAGCAACGAGTTATCACCTGGATTGAGGACTTTATCGCTCAGCACGGTATGGCACCCACCTATCGTGAAATTCAAAAAGGGTTGGGGTATCGATCGCTTGCATCGGTGCAGTTTCACATTGACACCTTAACGACCAAGCGGCTCATTAGTCATGCACCACGCAAGTCTCGATCGCTCAAAATTTTGCGTCCCAGTGATGGCATTCCGCTGATTGGAGCGATCGCGGCGCATAGCCTGGTCGAAACCTTTCCTGACCAGGAGCGACAGCATTTGGAGCTTTCTTGCTTACCCAAGCTGGCACATCTTTCGCAGCACGAGCGCTCGGAGCATTTTGCGCTCCAGGTGCGTGGCGACAGCATGACGGGGGCGCTGATCGATCACGGTGATGTCATTATTATGCGGCGTGAAACCAATCCCCGTGCCATTCGTAATGGCACGATCGTCGCGGCACGTAAGAACGGAGCCACTACGCTCAAATACCTGTATCGACGGGGGCAGCAGATTACGCTCCAGCCTGCGAATCCAGCTTACGAGCCAACGGTTGTCGATACCAGCGTTGAAGAGCTGGAGATTCAAGGCATCTATGTTGGTCTGCTGCGAGGGCTGGTGTAAGCAGACCTTCTCAAATACTCCACGAACTTTAGTATTTGGCGGCTGGCAGACGCGGTTGGTTTGTAGGCGATGGGCTGGTACGCTCAGTCTCATCATTGAGGAGAAATTCGCGGATGAAGCGGGCGATCGCTCGTTGTGCCAACCCCTCGGCAATTTGCTGCCCCATTTGCTGTGCTTCTGGCTTGAACAGTAGCTTAGGGATAGCTGGCAGGAGCTTGGTTGGGTCAAAACCGCGTGTTTCGCGCAAGATGCCCCAAATGTGCTTAAGGTGCTCTAGGGTTTGCTGGTTTTCAGTCCGAACAGGCGCACGAGTGACGGTCAAACCCAGCCGTTCTGCAAAGCCATAGCGGAGGCTGTTCAACGCGTTGTTGCCGATCGAATCGACCCCTTTGACCACTTCTTCAACTAACTGCTGGCGAATCATGTCGCCCCGCTCAGAAAACAAGTAATCCAGCGTTTGATCAACCACTTTACTCAGATCATAATCGCTGCTGCTACGGGCATTTCGGAGCAGGTTCTCCAGACGGTTCCAGCGGAAGCTGTCGTCTTTAAACAGCAGATCTTTCAGTGAGGCTCGCAGTTCGGGAGCTGGGTCGGTCAACAGGCGCTTTGCCACATAGGGATAGGCTTTACTGAGCACCTTGAAATCGGGATCGACGTTAATAGCAATGCCTTCGAGCGTGACAAGCGATCGAATAATCAGCGCATAGTAGGCAGGCACTCTAAAGGGAAACTCGTACATCAGAGAGGAGAGTTGATCGGTGATGCTCTTGATGTTGATCTCTGCCACGCTGGTACCCAACGCATCGTTGAAGACGGTCGCAAAGGCAGGAATGATCGGAGTCAGGTCAGTGTCAGGGGTGAGAAATTCCAGCTTGACGTAATCTTTCGCCAAGCCTTCAAAGTCGCGGTTGACCAGATGCACGATCGCCTCAATCAAGCCATAGCGCTGGGCTGGTTTGACCTCGCTCATCATGCCAAAGTCCAGGTACGCCAGCTTGCCGTCAGGCGTTGCCAGCAGATTGCCGGGATGTGGATCAGCGTGGAAGAACCCATTCTCTAAAAGCTGACGTAAGGAACATTGCACACCCACTTCAATCAAATACCCGGCATCAATACCCTGTACCCGAATGGCTTCTGGCTGCGTTAGCTTGGTGCCTGTAATCCACTCCATCGTTAGAACGCGCCGTCCCGTGTACTCCCAGTAGATCTTGGGCACGTAAACATCTTTCATATGCCCGTAGAGTTTGGCAAAGCGCTCCGCATTTCGCCCTTCCTGGTTGTAATCCATCTCCTCAAAAATGCGGGCAGCAAACTCGTCCATAATGCCTACCAGGTCACTACGGATTTGTTTGACAAGTCGCATTGCCAGTGCCGCCAGCCCACGCAAGATATAAGTATCCAGGGCAACGCTTTGAGCAAGCCCAGGACGCTGCACCTTAACGGCAACCTCTTCACCCGTTTTAAGCCTGCCCCGATAAACCTGACCCAGTGAAGCTGCCGCGATCGGGCTTTCGGTCAACTCTGCATAAATCATGTCGGGCGAATCGCCCAGTTCTTCTTCAATAAACCGATAGGCGACCGCATTATCAAACGGTGGCAACTGGTCTTGGAGAAGGGTCAGTTCTTCTAAATACTCCGGCGGCACTAGATCTGGGCGAGTGGACAGCGCTTGCCCCACCTTAATAAACGCAGGTCCCATCCGGGTCAACATCTCACGCAGACGCACGGCTTGCTGCTGGTGTTTGCGCTCGGTAAAGCCAATACGAGTATTCCACCACCACGCCAACCCAAACGTGATGAAGGGAAAGAAAATGTTAATGACTCGTCCCCAAACCTGAAACGGATGCTGACGATAGTGAGCCGCGATCGCCTCGGCATCATAGCGGAGTGCACCATCGGTTTCATCGTCTGGGAGCAGGTCTGCCAGCAGCAAGCGCTCTTCAGCCTCGATCGCCGTCTCTTCGTCTAAAACCAAGGTTGGCGTAACGCGTATCTCGTCCACCTCATCATGAAGCTGCTGTGTCGAGCCGACGGTACGTTCTGGCGTAAACGAGACTGATTTGGGCGGTGCCGTCTTAACATTCATGAGGGTGCAGCCGAATAGGAACGGTTATGTAAAGCATTGTAACAACAGTTTTTGTAGGAACTTGTCATTTTAGTCTTGAGGTGTCTAAGAACTGACGACTGTCGCTTATCAACTGCGAGCAAGAGTCAATAGCTTCGACGAAGCCTTGAATAAGGCAGACCTTCTCTAAATTAAGCATCACGTTCTTCTAGTTTGCTCTGCCCTGCGGGACAGATGTAAGGTGAGCTTTCCGAACTAAGCCTCACTAAAGGCAGGCGGGTAGACAACGTTGCCCCGATACTTTGAATGGAAGTGTTTCAGTGGTTTGACCATGAAAACATTTTCTGGCACTGGAAAAGGAGATTTGATAGCGTAGTGGACGGATGGTTCAAACCCAAACCTGGGATAGAACTGAGGGTGCCCCAAGACTACGACTAGCGCCTCTTCCATTGAGTCTGCGATAGCCAATCCTGCTTCCACCAATTCACCACCCATACCTTGATTTTGAAACACTGGCTGTACGGCAACCGGAGCAAGTGCAAGAATGCGTCGCGTCTCTTCGCTCACCAAATCGACGTAGCTAAAGAGGATATGACCAACCACTGCACCATCACGCTCCACAACAATGGATAGTGAAGGAACATAGCGATCGCTGTGTCGAATGCGATCAATTAGTTGCGCCTCATTCGCTTGACCAAAGGCTTCTGTGACAACGTCCGCGATCGCCGCGTGATCAGATTCAGTTTCAGGACGAATGTTCATCGCTAAGCCTTGCTTGCAGTGCCTGTAAGACTTTCATTGTTACCCCCTCCCAGTCACCAGGAGCATCCTGCCGAAACAGGCGCATGGTGGGATACCAGGGGCTGTCCTCACGATGCAGCAGCCAACGCCAGTCACCAGCAAACGGTAGCACGACCCACACAGGTTTTGCGAGTGCGCCTGCCAGATGTGCGACCGCTGTGTCAACGGTGATGATGAGATCGAGCTGGTCGATCGCCGTTGCCGTCTCAGCAAAATCCCGAAGCTGTGGACTCAAATCATGCAGGCAGTGCTGAAACCCGTGTTCGGTAAGATCAGCGGCATGAGCGCCCACCTGGAGGCTATACAGCTCCACATTGAGATGAGCTAACCCATTCACAAACGTGGCTAGAGGTGCAGTGCGATTGCGGTAGGATTTGCGCTGTTTGGGGTTGTTGAGTGACACACTCGCCCAAACGATGCCGACGTTGAGGGGGCGATCGAGGCGTTGAGCCTGTAAGCTTTCAGAGGTCAACGCGGCGGTGGAGTCTGGAGTTCGCTTGCGATCGACAATTTGCAATTTGCATTCCTCCGGCACCGATAGATAGGGAACCTGATGGGGAATGGTTTCCAGAGTCGTTGCGAGTATGTGCGGCAAACTCATCAGCGGTAGATGAACGTCAAACGCAGGCAGGGGAGACCCTTGCGGAATTAGTTGTACATCTGGAATGGTGGCAAACAGACGGAGTAATTCGTTAGGACATTCGACAAGGATGTGATGCGGTTTTGCCAGCAGCGGCACATAGCGAATAAATTGAATCGCATCGCCAAAGCCCTGTTCGGTGTACAGCAATAGCGTGCGTCCTTCCAGAGCAGAGCCGTCCCAACTGACTCCTGGTAAAGACGGTTTTTGCAAATCTTGAGCCTGCCAGCGCCACTCGTATTCACGAAAGCCCCGGTGATAATCGCCTGCTGCCAGTAGCGCCATACTCAGGTTCAAATGGGCTTCAGCGAACTGAGTGTTCAAGTCGATCGCCCGTTGGCATTGCTCGATCGCGCCGTCTAAGTCATTCATCTCATAAAGCGCAACTCCTAGATTATTGTGCGCTTCCGCGTCCTGTGGTTCTAAATCAACGGCGTGCTGAAAATGCGCGATCGCGGCTGCAAATTGCTTTTCTTCCTGTAAACACAGCGCCAAATTGTTGTGTGCGGCTACCCAATCAGGTTTCAGGGCAAGTGCGCGTTGATAGTGGTCGATCGCTTGCTCCACCTGCTCCAGCATTCTGAAGGCATTGCCCAGATTGAAATACCCCTCAGCATTGGTTGGCTGAAGCGTCAAAGCGCTTTGATAGTGGTCGATCGCCGCCTCAAACTGTCCCTGAGCTTGTAGCGCGTTGCCCAGATTATTGTGCGCTTGTGCATCGGTGGGTGCTAGCGCGATCGCCTGCTGATAGTGCGCGATCGCGGTGTCCAGATTGCCCTTTTCCCTCAACGCATTGCCTAGATTGTTGTAAGCTTTGGCATAGTTGGGATTCAGGACAATTGCCTGCTGATAGTGCGCGATCGCCTGCTCGAACTGCTTCTGCTTTAGCGCCAGATTTCCTGCATTGAAATGCGTCGGCGCATGATTTGGGTTGAGTACCAGCGATCGCTGAAAGTGCTTTGCAGCCATCTCCCAGTCGCCTCGATCTTGCAACGCAATTGCTAGATTGCCGTGCGCTTCAAAATGGTTTGGCTCAAGGGCAATAACCATTTGGTAGTGCGCGATCGCCGACTCTAAGCGACTCGTTTGCAGGGCGATCGCGCCTAAGAGGTGTAGCGCTGGCACATACGCTTGCCGTTGCTCAAGCATCTGACAGCACAACCATTCTGCTTGCACCAAATTTCCCAGCCGATACGCTTGCAAAGCCGTCGCCATCGCGTCAGAGATCGCTACCATTTAGAGGGGGTGTAGGGAACGGGGTGTAGGGTATAAGGTGTCGGGCACACAAAAAGATCCTAAGGAACGCGAATTTAAGAAGGTGTAATTCTTTCTGTAGGGACGCTCCGTGGAACGTCCCTACAGAAGGGAAATGGTTCAGATTAATTAATCCACGATCCTAAGAGCTGCCGAACGTTAGCAGTACATGGAGTCACTGGTAGTACACTACAGTTGCATCCCAAAATTCTAGTCCGAACAGCCCTCTTTCGTCCTCTCCCCCTGCCTCTCCTTTTTCCCTGCTCTCCACCACCGTCCCCTCGCCCATGCTGCTTTCCCTGCGAATTGAAAATTTCGCCCTGGTAGACCGCCTAGAACTAGGGTTGGGTGCAGGCTTAACTGTACTAACTGGCGAAACGGGTGCAGGTAAGTCTATTATCCTCGACGCGATCGATGCTGTTCTGGGTGGCAAAGTAACGAGTCGTGCCATTCGTACCGGAGCCGATCGCGCCGTTGTCGAAGCAGTCTTTCGGTTAGACCCTGACCTCATAGCCTGGCTGGAGCAGCAAGACATCCAGCATACGGACGGAACTGAACTGGTTTGTAGCCGCGAAATAATTGCCAGCCAGAGCAGCCAGCGGAGTCGATCGCGCATTAACGGTGTGCTGGTCAACAAGCAGCAAATGGAGTATTTGCGCGATCGGCTCGTTGAACTGACCGCACAGGGGCAAACTGTCCAGATTGGGCAACCACCGCTTCAGCGGGCATGGCTTGATAGCTATGGTGGCGATTCTTTACTGAAGCAGCGGGCGATCGTTGCCACTGCCTTCGCCGCCTACCAGCAAACACTCCAGGCATTAGAAAAGCGTCGGAAGTCAGAACAAGAGCGCCTCCAGCAGCTTGACCTCTTTGAATACCAACTGAAGGAACTGAGCGCTGCCAACCTCACCGAGCCGGATGAGTTAGATCAGTTGGAGCAAGAACGCAAGCGCCTCAGCCACAGTGTTGAGCTTCAGCATCAGAGCTATCAGGTCTATCAAGCGCTTTATCAAAACGACGACGGTGCAGCAGCCTGTGCCGATTTGTTAGGGAAAGCCGAAACGACACTCACGGCTATGGCTGAGTACGATGTGCAGATTCAGCCCATTCTGGAACTGGTCAGCAATGCTTTGGCGCAAATAGAGCAGGCTGGGCGAGAAATCAACGTCTATGGTGAAACGCTGGAAGCAGACCCGCAGCGGCTTCAAGATGTGCAGGAACGCATTGTCGAACTCAAGCAGATTTGCCGGAAGTACGGTCCAACCTTGGGTGATGCGATCGCCCTTTATCAGCGCTTACAAGCCGATATGGAGGACTTGACAGGCGGCAGTCAATCCCTCGAAGCCCTTGAGCAGGCGTATGAAGAACGCCAGCTTGCTTTGACCGAAGCCTGCGCCGTACTGACCCAACTCCGGCAAGCCACTGCCAAAGAGCTAGAAGAGCGGTTAGTGGGAGAACTAAAGCCTCTAGCGATGGAGAAAGTGAAGTTTCAGGTTGATATTTCCCCGGCTTCTCTCTCTGCGTTGGGAGCCGATCGCGTCACCTTCCTCTTCAGCCCCAACCCCGGCGAACCCCTGCAACCGCTGACCGAAATTGCCTCCGGCGGCGAAATGAGTCGCTTTCTCTTGGCGCTGCAAGCCAGCTTCTCTCAAATTGATCCCGTTGGCACACTGGTCTTTGACGAGATCGACGTGGGCGTTTCGGGACGAGTCACACAGGCGATCGCAGAAAAACTCCATCAACTGAGCCAGCATCATCAAGTGCTGTGCGTCACCCATCAACCGATCGTCGCTGCGATGGCTGACCATCATTGGCGTGTCAGTAAGCAAGTCATTGAGTCGGACAATGAGCAACTGATAACGGGTAATGGAAAAGGAGACGCAGGGCGACCCGCAGGGAAGCAAGAGCATACGGGAGCAGAGGGAGCAACTCAAAACTCAAAACTCAAAACTCAAAACTCTTCTCTTCTCAACTCCGATGTCCGCACTGTCGTTCGCGTCTCACCGCTTGATAGTCAGCAACGACGCGAAGAACTGGCGCAACTTGCAGGTGGGCAATCTGCTTCAGAAGCCAGCAATACGATCGACACCGTTGCCTATGCCTTTGCCGATTCTCTGCTGACTCAAGCTGCCAATTTGCGTCAGGCGCGATCGCTGGATACTCTACCCGCTGCTGCTGAGCCCAAAGCGAAGACCACTAAAGCCAAAGCCTCGCGCAAAGGCTGAGCACAACACCCTTTATGGCTCTCTTTGAATGCTGAATGTACTGAACGCGTTGCTGAGAGGGCTATCGCTACTCATCTTCGGGGTGGCGTTCTTCCTCACTATCTGGATTGTTGTCCCTGCACCGACGTTTGCACTGCTGCCGTTGGGTGTTGGTGCGCCGGAAGTAAGTCCCTGGTTAATCGTAGCAAATGCGATCGCGGCATTACTTGCATTGCGGTACGTCCGTAAAAGCTGGCTCTTCCGCGTTGTCCTCGCCTGTAGCCTTTTTAGCCTGACCATCAGCACGTTACCGCTACGTCAGTTTCCAACTGCCAATCAGCAGGCAACCAAATCAATGGAGACAGCGTTCGGAACTGATTACTCATCCGTCTCTCGGTTGAATGCATTGCTGCGGCTGCCAATAGCGCTGGCGAAAGGATCAAAAGACCAAATTACTAGTGTCGCTGTCGATGAAGCGAGTGTGCCTGAACCACCCATGCGTTCCAAGCCATTCGTTCTCCTGGATGCCTTTCGAGGTATTCCTGAGCAACCAGTCCGCACTACAGCCGGAATAGCCGTTGCAGCGCCTAATGGCGTACCTTTGACTCTAACAGCGTATCAGCCGCCGCAGGTTGACAAGCAAGTTGGTCTGTATCCCACGATCGTCGTCATCTATGGTGGCGCATGGCAGCGCGGTAGCCCAAACGATGATGCTCCCTTCAGCCGCTACATAGCAGCGCGTGGTTATACGGTGGTGGCGATCGACTACCGCCACGCGCCCCAATACCGCTTTCCGGCACAGCTTGAGGATGTCAAAACGGCGCTGGCATAT
>JACMKO010000474.1 GCA_014380065.1 Leptolyngbya sp. ES-bin-22
CGCGCCCTTTCCAGCTTACGGTGCCGCGCACAAGGTCGTTCCAGGCAATTTCGCGATCGTCCTCAATGATGAACCGAATGACAGACGATCGCCCCTCGGCTTCATAAGCCGCCCGCTGTTCTGGAGTGAGTTTACGGTGACGGTTATCGTAGCGGGGTGCCTCGCCTTTAGCTTTCTGCGCCTCCCGCATGGCATCCAGTTCTTCTGGTGTGTCGTAGGCGCGATATGCCAAGCCTTTGTCGAACAGCGCTTGCACTTTCTGTTGATACAACTCCAAACGCTTACTTTGGTAGAACGGTCCTTCATCCCAGGTCAAGCCGAGCCAGGTCAAGCCGTCGAGAATGTTCCGAGCGTATTCGGGGCGCGATCGCTCCTGATCCGTATCCTCAACTCGCAGCACAAACGTACCGCCAGTGTGACGTGCGTACAGCCAGTTAAAGACGGCTGTACGCGCCGTACCAATGTGCAAATTTCCGGTGGGACTTGGGGCAATGCGAACGCGAACGGTCATAGGGAAAAGGATGAAGGCTAAAGGATGAAGCTTGCTTTTGTAGAGTAGTACGTGAAAAAGCCAGCGTTACTAAAGTCTAGGGAAAAACAGCGAAAAAGTTCAACCCAAGGACGAAAGAGACAGCCCTACATTTCGAGTGCTGCCCATGTACGTTGATTGGGCTACAAATGCAGAGGCTAAGTAGATGAACGTCACGAGCAAAAGGATCTGACCGCTGAAAGCTGGCTGCTGAAGGCTGATTACAGTCAACGATCGCCACTTGATCCAGCTATCTCTATTTGGCTACTCTCTATCTCACTGATCAACTGATGGTTTTGGCTCGCTGGGGTGCATGATGCTCCATAGTTTCTCAGCATCACCGCCTGCCAAGGTTACGACGCTGTTTTTATCGGCAGTATCTGCTGCCAGATGAACGAATCCTTTCAGCGTTTCGTTCGTTGACCACACAATGCGTGTGATGTGCTCTGTGTTCAAGGTTGCTTGAGCCGCCGGGAAGTAGATAAAAGCCATGCAGAGTTCCTTTGAGGTATGGAGCGACCAAGTGGCAGCTAGAAATGACTTGAAGCAAACACACTAGCCCATTTAACGCTAGAACGACACAAGACGGAGCGTCCAGCCCATGTGTTCACATAAACTTGTCGAATCGCTCAATCGTCTCAGCAGTGGGGGCGATCGCCAGCTTACCGTTAAGCTGAAGCACTTCCTGTGTGGTTCAGTTTTTCTATTGCCCTTAGAGAAGCACTGTAGCTCAGACGATCGCCCGATGATTGGCAAGCAACTTCACGACAGCCTCAACAATGAGTGGGTAAAACCGTTTGGCAAATCGACGATATTTGCCAGACGCCACCATGCCGCCCCAACAGTGGAGCAAATGCACGGTATGGTCGCCCACCATCAACGGTGCCGCATCAAGGGGTGAAATGTTGTAGGTCATGGGGAGCTTTGTCACAGGGATTTGCACCGCTTTGATCGCTCGGATCAGTGCAAGCTGATCGTGCCTTTGGAACTGCTGCCATTCCTCATGCCACTGGCAAAAAAGAGCCTGGGTGGCTAAAGAATCTCGCCACAGCATCACACCGCTATTAAACTGCACCGTATGACCCGGAAGGCGTTGTAGAGTGTACGTTTTCTCTTCCTGAGCAATGTGATCGCACAAACTCACCATCGGCAGTCGGTCAACCACCATCGCCAGATCGCTCGTGTTGAGGTAGTGCCAAAGCTCACTCACTGGCTGGAGGGGAAGAATGTCGGCATCGAGAAAGAGTGTTTCCTGGTAGGGGCTGTAGGCGTTTAGGCGAGTTTTAATCGATCGCGATGAGAACGCATGACAACCAACTTCAGCAGCATCAAGCAACTTAGGCGTGATCCCATAATCAGGCAAAGGCAACCGCTTTAATAAGGGATGGTCAGAAATGAGTGTGATCGGCAGGGTTGGCTCCTGTTGGCGTAGGGCGATCGCACTGATTATGGCTGCCTCAAGATAGGCCGTGTTGTTTGTCGCAACGTAAATGACTCCTCGTCTCATGGAAAAATTCTCTAGCCCAGCGCAATCAATTGTTTCAGGGAACGATCCCTGGAACATGTCACGCAGAACACCTCTGTAGTTGGGTATCAAATGAAACGCTGCCTTGTGAATTCCTACGCGAATGAGTAGACATCTCAACCGCACTGAGTGGCAGCAGCTCAGTATGATGACTCCGTTCCCAAGCGAACGTGTTGTGGACGGATGCCCGAGCGTGGAGCACTCAAAAAGTACGGGACTGACGGGGCTCGAACCCGCAACTTCCGCCGTGACAGGGCGGTGCTCTAACCAATTGAACTACAGTCCCTCGGTGCCTTTTTAGAGGCGATCTTCATTGTGATGATCGGTGGCGCTTTTGTCAAACGTTTTCTGAGTTTTTCTTGAGCGCCCCTTTTGAGTGGCTGTGAAAAGCGGGCGTGAAACCGATGCGAGACGTTCCAGCCAACGGGCACAGTGAAAGCCTATGTTTTTCTCGTAAAGAAGTTTTGAAATGGTCGGTTCACGCACAGAGCAGCGGTAGACGTGTATGCCCCAACTATTAAACGTTTACCTGACGCAAGAGTTCACTAATGAAGATTTTGTTGCCCCAGCCCAAACGTGACGAAGGTTTTACTCTGATTGAATTATTGGTCGTCATCATCATTATCGGCATTTTGTCAGCCATCGCTTTACCCTCCTTCTTGAACCAGGCAAACAAGGCTAAGGAAACCGAGTCGAAGACTTATGTTGGCTCCATGAATCGGGCACAGCAAGCGTTTTACCTGGAAAAAAACACTTTCGGCAGCGACATTTCACTCCTGGGACTCGGCATCAAGACCGATACGACCAACTACAGCTACTCGATCGCTGACCCGACCACCACTTCGGTCGCGAATGTTTCATATCCGAAGTTTGTCGCCACTCTCAGGGCTCACACGGGAGGGGTAAGCCTCGCCACTGCTGATGGACAGCCTGATGGCGAAATAACGACTCTAGCGGTGTTGTGCCAATCGACGAAGCCACAAGCTGGGACGGAGGCGGGAGTCACGTTTGAACCCAATACGGGCGGCAAGTGTGTTGATCCGTTTGAAGATCTCGGCAAATAGTTCACCGTAGCGCCGTAGCGTCAGTGCCGACGCTACGGCGCTCACGAAAGCACATTCTCCAAATCTCATTGACAGATCCTCGTAGCGACTGTGAAGAGCTGACGCGAAACCGACTTTGTGATAAGTTCCAGCCAACGTGGAGACTGGGGGACAGCAATGTACATTCGGAACGCAGTAGAAGCGGATTTGGCGGCGATCGTCGCCATTTATAACTCAACGATCGCGTGTCATACCGTGACGGCCGATCTTACCCCTGTGACGGTGGAGAGTCGCCTGGGCTGGTTTCAAGCGCATAGCCCTGACAAACGACCGCTGTGGGTGATGGATGTAGAGGGCGAGGTTGGCGGTTGGCTGGGCTTTCAGTCGTTTTACTACGGACGTGCTGCCTACGAGATTGCCGCAGAGTTGAGCATCTATGTTGCGCCAGCCTATCGTCGAAAAGGGATTGGGCAGACATTGTTGAAGGACGCGATCGCGCGCAGCCCATCGTTTGGAATTAAAACGCTGCTAGGCTTTATCTTTGCTCACAACCAACCGAGTCTGCGGCTGTTTGAGCAATTTGGCTTTCAGCGTTGGGGTTATCTGCCTGGAGTAGCAGAGTTTGAGGCGGTTCCCCATGATCTGGTGATTATGGGGCTACAGTTTAATGATCATTAACATTTCAGCGATGCAGGTTGCTGGGAAGATAGATTGACGGTCTGACGATCGTTCAGCGCGATCGTCAAGCGCCAGTGATGTGGGTGCTTTTATCAAGATTTATACCAGCCATCAGGATCGGTGCTTTTCAGCCTAGATTTAATTTCTGAGGACTACACTTTCTTACCGGCACTCTGCCGTGGAGCGTCGAGCGATCGCATCAGGAGCCGCTACGGTACGTGATTCATTCATTCGTTAAAGCGCACTATGTCACCTCTAATTTCGCTTGTCATCACAACGTACAACCGGGAGCGCTATCTTGGGGCAGCGATCGAGAGTGTGCTGCAACAAACGTTTACCGATTTTGAGCTGCTGATTTGGGATGACGGGTCTGACGATCGCTCGGTGGCGATTGCTGACGAGTATGCTCAGCGCGATGCGCGTGTACGGGTGATTGCAGCAGCCCATCGCGGACGGGTGGCGGCACTCCAGGCGGCGATCGCACACACGACGGGCACTTACCTCGGCTGGGTGGATAGTGACGACCTGCTGGCTCCTACAGCGCTTGAGCAGACGGTGCAACCGTTGCAGGCTCAGCCGCAAACGGGGATGGTCTATACCGATTACCTGGACATAGACGAACAGGGTAACGTGCTGCGCTATGGCGATCGGTGCCGCATTCCTTACTCCAAAGAGCGGCTGTTGCTGGATTTCATGACCTTTCACTTTCGCTTACTGCGGCGATCGGTCTTTGACCAGGTAGGCGGCATTCAGGGTGCTTCAGACTATGTGGAAGACTATGATCTGTGCCTGCGTCTCTCGGAGGTCACTGAAGTTTACCGGGTCAGGCAGCCGCTTTACCACTACCGCAATCATGCTGAAAGTGCATCTCAGCGGTGGCGACTAGAACAAATTCTGCGCTCGCGCACGGCGATCGTGCAAGCGCTCAAGCGGCGAGGCTTGGCAGATCAGCTTGCGGTAGAAGTCCGGTTCCCTGAAGGACGCTTTTTTCTGCGTCGTAAGGCTGCACCGACTCCAGCCGCGCCGACGTTGGTAGCGAAAATGAGTTCTCTACTAGCCGCTTTGCCGCTGCTGGGCGCTGTTGCAGGGTTGCCAGCGCGTGCACAATCCATCACAGCATCACCCGATGGCACGAATACCAGCGTCACCCTTAACGGCGATCGTTACGATATCGGCGGTGGCACCCAGGCTGGAACGAACCTGTTTCAGAGCTTCCAGCGCTTTGGGCTTTCTGCCAACGAAACGGCTAATTTCCTTGCCAATCCCCAAATTCAAAACATTTTGGGACGAGTGGTGGGCGGTGAGGCATCCATCATTAACGGACGGCTTCAGGTCACGGGCAGTAACGCCAACCTGTTTTTGCTGAATCCGGCAGGCATTGTGTTTGGTGCTAACGCAAGCCTGAACGTGCCAGCCTCGTTTACAGCCACTACTGCGAATGGCATTGGCTTTGGTAGCGGGTGGTTTAGCGCGGCTGGCACGAACGATTACGCGGCGCTGGTGGGGACACCGGGCACGTTTGCGTTTACGATCGCCCAACCGGGTAGCATCGTCAATTTTGGCAACCTTGCAGTGGCATCGGGGCAAAATTTGACGCTGCTGGGCGGCACGATCGTCAGCACAGGCACTCTGGCTGCACCGGAAGGGCAACTTGTGGCAGCAGCGGTGCCGGGTCAGAGTCTGGTTAGGCTCAGTCAGCCTGGAAGCCTCCTGAGTCTGGAGATTCAGCCCATCACACCTGCTCAGCCCGCTAGCTTGCCCCAACCCTGGAACCTGCCGATCGCCTCACTGCCCCAACTGCTCACGGGAGGCAATTTGGGCAACGCCACAGGAGTCAGCTTGAACCCCGATGGCACAGTGGCGCTGACTGGCGCAGGAACACCGATCGCGGCAGGGGATGTGGTCGTCCGTACCGCCACAGCGCAGACAGCTACCCTTGCTGCTAATCGCAATCTCACGCTCGTAGAAAGCCAACTGCAAACGACGGGTGATTTGAACCTGCTGGCACGCGATACCGTCTTTATCCGCGACAGTGTTGCCAATCCCTTTGTGGCTAAAGCTGGCGGCAAGTTGACGATTCAGGGCGATCGGGGCATCGATATCCTGGCGCTTAACCATCTGCAAACTGCACCCTTTCAAAGCGGTGGCGATCTCAGCTTGGTCAGCAATGGCGTGATTTCTGGCGATTCGCATTTCACCAGCGGTGGCAATCTTTTTGTACAAACTCTAACGGGTGGTGCGGGTAACTTTGTCAGTCTTTACGACCCGATTTTTACCGTAGCTGGAGCCTTTGCGTTTGGTGCCTACACGGGGGTTGCCCTCAAGGTACAGGCGGGCGGCGACATTACCTTCACAGGACCGATCGTCATTACAGGCGCTGATGTCACAGCAACAGGTGATCCCGATTCAGGGTTGTTGACGACCAGCCGAGCGCTCATTTTGCGCACCAGTGCGGGAAATATTTTGACGGGTAACATCACCACTAGCAGCACAGGTCTTGATAATGGTGGTCCAGTCATTCTGACGGCTGCTGGCAATATCACGACGGGCGCGATCGACTCATCCTCGACAGGCAATGGCTATGGAGGGGCGTTGAGCGGGGGCGCAGTTACCTTAACGGCTGGCGGTAGCATCACCACAAACAACATCAGCTCATTCTACGCGGGTGGCAATGCTTACGGCGCTCAGGGTGGCAATGTCACATTACAAGCAGGCGGAGGTATTGTCGCTGGCAGCATTAATGCATCTGCTACTACCAACAGCACCTTTGCCATTGGCAACCCGGCGTATCAAGGAGGGGCCGTTAGCCTCACCTCTGGCGTTGTTCCTGGTAGCAACATCACGTTTACCAACATTGATACGCGCGGTCTTGAAGCCATTCCCAACGCTACGGGCAATGGGGGCAACGTAGCGGTAACTGCAACTGGGCTGGTTCAGGGAACGCTAGCAGGCACCACGATCGACACTCAAGGGTCAAATACGGGCGGTACGATCGCCATTCAACACGATGGCGGACCCAATAACGTGCCGTTTGTGATTGGCAGTGCCAGCCCAAACGGGACGGCTGGTGCCATTAATCGGGGTGGCGGCAATGTCATCGCCTCTGGCAGTTTTCCCGTGCAAGCAAATACCATCACCGTTGTACCAGCAACAGGGATTGCCCTTACCGCGCTCAACACGCCACCTGTCCTTACAGCAACCTCATCATTATCGGGTGCCAGGAGAAATACGCCTTTTGTGATTAGCTATACGGCGATCGCTCCTAACATCACGGACGTAAATCAAGACGTGACGACGCTTACCATTGCATCGATCGCCCCTGGTGC